>JBHJGY010000046.1:0-9356 GCA_050331335.1 Pikeienuella sp. | reverse complement strand
GCCCCCGTCCCCGACCGCGCCGGTGTTCGCGGAAAACCCCATCCGCGGGGGTATCGCAACCGTGTTAATCCCCTATGCTTTGGCCCGCAGGCCGGAGCACAAGGAGATTGCCCATGCGTTGTCCCACCGCGTCCGCAACGGTCGGCCTTTTCGCTGCGGCGCTTACCTGGTCCGGGCCGGCGGTGGCCCAGCCTGCGGAACCGCCGGTGGATGTCGCCATTCCGCTGCAGACCGAGGTCATCGACTATGACGTTTATACAGGCCGCTTCGAGGCGGTGGAGCGGGTGGAGATTGTCGCGCGCGTCTCCGGCTATCTCGACCGGGTTCATTTTGATGACGGCGCCCTCGTCGAAGCGGGGGACCCGCTCTTCACCATCGACCAGAGAACCTTCAAGGCTGCGGTTGCTCGGGCCGAAGCGCAGGTCGCCTCCGCCTTGGCAACCCGCGAGCTCGCAGAAATCGAGCTGGCGCGCGCGGTTCAGCTGGCCGAACGCAATGTCGGCACGGCGCAGGAAGTGGATCGCACCCAGGCGGCGCTTGCCGAGGCAGATGCCGCGGTAAAGGTCGCGGAGGCAGAACTCCTCCAAGCCCGGCTCGATCTCGACTTCACGGAGATCCGCGCGCCGATTTCCGGGCGGATGTCTGACGCGAAGATCGACGAGGGAAACTTGGTTATCGGCGGCACCGGCGGCGCGACCCTTTTGTCGAGCATTGTGTCGGTGGACCCAGTCCATTTCGAGTTCAGCGCGTCTGAGGCCGATTTCTTGCGCTATTCACGGCTCGCGGGCAGCGGAGAGGCGCGGACCGCGACGGCGATGACCCTGGAGGTTGCCGTGCAGCTGATGGATGAGGGCGGCTTTAACCATCCGGGAACGATGAATTTCGTCGACAATCAGATCGACCCGAACTCCGGCACCATCACCGGCCGCGCCGTCATCCCCAATCCAGACGGCATCGTTGTCCCTGGCCTCTTCGGCCGCGTGCGCTTGCCTGGCTCACCGGAGTATGCCGCGCTTCTCGTGCCGGACGCGGCGATATTGGCCGATCAGGCGAAACGCATCGTGATGGTCGTGGGCGAGGACCGCACCGTCTCTGCCCGACCGATAGTCACCGGGCCGCTTTGGCAGGGGTTTCGCGTAATCCGAGAGGGGCTCTCCGCCGAGGACAGGGTCGTCGTCAATGGGGTGCAGAGGGCCCGTCCGGGGGCCAAGGTCACGCCAAATCGGGTAGAGCTCCAGCTCGGCGGGAATTGACCCATGGGCCTGTCGCATTTCTTCATTGATCGTCCGATCTTCGCGACAGTCATCTCGATCGTGATCACCTTGATCGGCGCCATCGGTTATCTGTCGCTGCCGATCACGCAATATCCCGAAATCGCCCCGCCGACGATCCAAATCAGCGCGAGCTATCCCGGCGCCTCCGCCGAAACCGTTGCGGCCACCGTCGCGACCCCGATTGAGCAGGAGATCAACGGCGTCGAGGACATGCTCTACATGACGAGCCAGTCCACCGGCGACGGCAACATGACCCTGAACGTCACTTTCGCGCTCGGCACCGATGCGGACCAGGCACAGGTGCTGGTGCAGAACCGGGTGGCGGTGGCAGAGCCGCGCCTGCCCGAGGAGGTTCGCCGGCTCGGGGTCACAACCGAGAAGTCCTCGCCGGACCTGATGATGGTGATCCACCTGCTTTCGAGCGATGGCACACGCGACCAGCTTTACATCTCCAACTACGCGCGCACCCAGATCATCGATCGCCTTGCCCGGGTCAACGGCGTGGGCCAGGCGACCATCTTCGCCGAACGGGCCTATTCGATGCGGGTTTGGCTCGATCCAGACCGGGTCGCCGCCCGCGGGCTCACCGCAGCGGAGGTCGTGGCAGCGCTCAGGGCCAACAACGTCCAGGTGGCCTCGGGCGTGCTGAATGCCCCGCCGGTGGCCAACCCGAGCGCCTACCAGCTGCAGCTTGTCAGCCAAGGTCGGCTGACCGCGCCCGAGGAATTCGCCGACATCGTCGTACGCGAGACCGACGACCAGATCGTGCGGGTGCGCGACATTGCCCGGGTGGAGCTGGGCGCGCAGGACTATTCGATCAACGGCTATCTCGGGGATGCGGCCGCGCTGCCGATCGGGATCTTCCAGCGGCCGGGGAGCAACGCCCTCGACACCGCCGCCGACGTCATCGCGTTGATGGAGGAAATGGCCGAAGGGTTCCCGCCAGGTCTCGACTTCACCATCGTCTACAACCCGACGGAATACATCGCCGCATCGGTCGATGCGGTGATCGTCACGCTCTTTCAAGCCGCGGCCCTGGTCGTGCTTGTGATCGTCGTCTTCCTCGGCTCGCTGAGGGCCGCGCTGATACCTGTCGTCGCGATCCCGGTCTCGCTGATCGGTACTTTCGCGGTGATGGCGGCCTTCGGCTTCTCCCTCAACACCCTGACGCTCTTCGGGTTGGTTCTGGCAATTGGCATCGTGGTCGACGACGCCATCGTCGTGGTCGAGAATGTCGAGCGCTATCTTCGCGCGGGCGAGACCCCGCGGGAGGCGGCGCGCAAGACGATGACCGAGGTGACCGGCGCGCTTATCGCCACCTCACTCGTTATGCTCGCGGTGTTCATCCCGGTCGCGGCGATCTCTGGCATCACGGGGCAGTTCTTCCGGCAATTCGCCCTGACGATCGCCGCTGCCACGACGATCTCCACTTTCGTCTCGATCACCCTCTCGCCCGCGCTTGCCGCAATGATCCTCAAGCCGGCCAGCGCGCCAAAGCCTCGGGAGGCGCCGGGAGTGCGGCTGATCCTGTGGCCCGTGCGACTGTTCAACCTCGCCTTCACATGGGCGTTCGAGCGGCTGTCCGACGGCTATGCGGCGCTGGTCCGCGGGCTGGTGCGCGTCGTCGCGGTCATGCTGGTGATTTACGGCGGGCTGGTCGCGTTCGGCATCTACCAGTTCGACCGTGCGCCGACAGGTTTTATCCCCGAGCAGGATGTGGGCTATCTGATCACGGTTGTGCAGCTGCCGCCCGGCTCGTCGCTGTCCCGCACCGATGCGGTGGCGCAGCGGGCCTCCGAGATAATCCTGGCGCATCCCGCCGTCGCCAACACGGTGGCGATCGTCGGGCTGGACGGCGCCACCTTTACCGTCGCGCCCAATGCGGCGGCGATCTTCGTTCCAATGAAGGATTTCGACACGCGGGCTCCCTTGGGCTATCCGGCCGGCCGTGTGCTCGACGAGCTCCAAGGTGCGCTTTACCAGATCAAGGAGGCGAACATCTTCCTCCTGAACCCGCCACCTGTGCGGGGCATCGGCACCGGCGGCGGCTGGAAACTCTACCTGCAGGACCGCCGCGGCCGCGGGCTGGATGCGCTCCAGGAGGCGAGCTTCGGCGCGATGGTCGCCGCGAACCAATTGGACGGGCTCGTCCGCGTCTTCACCCTCTTCGACACCAAGACACCCCGCATCTTCGCCGATATCGACCGGGTTAAGGCGGCGTATCTCGGCGTCTCGGCGGCTGCGGTCAACGAGACGCTCGAAGTCTATCTGGGCTCTGCCTTCGTCAACGATTTCAATTTCCTTGGCCGCACCTATCGGGTGACCGCACAGGCCGACGGAGAGTTCCGCGACGATCTCGCCGATGTCGCCGATCTGCGCACCCGCTCCAAACACGGCGGCATGGTCCCGATCGGCTCGGTGGCGACCTTTGAGCAGCAGACGGGACCCTACCGTGTCGCCCGCTACAATCTCTATCCGGCCGCAGCACTCCAGGGACAGACAACCCCCGGCACCTCGACCGGCGAGGCGATCGCTCAGATTGAGGCGCTGCTGGAGGACACGCTGCCCTCGGGCTTCGGCTATGAATGGACCGAACTCGCGCTCCAGGAGAAGCAGGCCGGCGACACCACCCTTTATCTCTTCGCCCTGGCGGTGCTCTTCGTCTTCCTCGTGCTTGCGGCGCAATACGAAAGCTGGTTGCTGCCGCTCGCGGTGATCTTGATCGTTCCGATGTGCCTGCTCGCCGCGATCACCGGGGTGCTCTATCGCGGGCTCGACAACAACCTGCTCACGCAAATCGGCCTCGTGGTGTTGGTGGGGCTCGCATCTAAAAACGCGATACTCCTGGTGGAATTTGCGCGTCAGCGCGAACTGGAGGGGATGAGCCCGGCCCAGGCGGCGATCGACGCGGCGCGGGTGCGCCTGCGGCCGATCATGATGACCGCGGTGTCCTTCATCCTTGGCGTGATCCCTTTGCTCGTGGCGCAGGGTCCCGGGGCTGAGATGCGCCAGGCGCTCGGCACGGCGGTGTTCTCCGGTATGCTGGGGGTGACGCTCTTCGGCCTCGTCTTCACGCCGGTCTTCTACATCCTCTGCCGCTGGCTGCCGACGGCTTTCACCGGACGGCCGAAACGGCGTAAAAAGCGGAACCGCGCCGACCCTGCCACGGAGACCCCGACATGAGCTGGAACCCCTCGCTCGACCCATCCTGTCCGACGACGCCCGCCCAGTGCAACGCGATCGAAACCCTAATCGTCCCGCGCGCGCGCGATATCGGTGCATTCGAAGTCCGCCGCGCGCTGCCGGCTCCGGCCCGCCAAATGGTAGGTCCCTTCATCTTTTTCGATCAGATGGGCCCGGCCGAATTCGTCACCGAGCAGGGCATGGATGTGCGTCCACATCCGCATATCGGGCTCGCCACGGTCACCTATCTCTACGAAGGCGGCGTCTTCCACCGCGACAGCCTCGGCACGGCGATGGAGATCGAGCCGGGCGCGGTCAACTGGATGATCGCCGGGCGCGGCATCACCCATTCCGAGCGCACAGCCCCTGAGCGGCGGGTCGCGGGCGAGACGCTCTTCGGCATCCAGACCTGGGTCGCGCTGCCCCAGGCCGATGAGGAGGGCGACCCGGGGTTCCAGCATGTGGCGCGGGAGAAGCTCCCCGTCCTCGAAGGCGAGGGCAAACAGGTCCGGCTCATCCTCGGTACGGGATGGGGCGCGCGGGCGCCGGTGCGCACCTTCTCCGAGATGGTCTATGCCGACGCGGTGCTCCAGGCCGGCGCCAAGATCCCGCTGCCGGCGGAGCACGAGGACCGGGGGCTCTACATCGTTTCGGGCGAGATCGAGATCGCCGGGCAGCGTTTCGAGGCGGGGCGGATGATGACCTTCCGCCCCGGCGACGAGATCACCATCGCAGCGGTTACCGCGGCGCGGCTGATGATCCTCGGCGGGGCGACGATGGAAGGTCCGCGGTACATCTGGTGGAACTTCGTCGCCTCTTCGAAGGAGAAGATCGAGGCCGCTAAGGAGGCCTGGGCCAAGGGCGACTGGGAGCATGGCCGCTTCCAGCTTCCGCCCGACGACAACGCCGAGCACATCCCGCTGCCGGAGCGCTGATCGGGGCTTGGAACGGCGTCGGCACGGGGGCGAGGATCGAAGATCGGCGGCCGGAGTGGAACATCGCGGCCAACCGATTCCGCGCCGAGGCCGCCCATTGCCTCCTGCAGCACCCTACACCTGCACCGAGGCCAAACCATGCTCCCGTATTCGAAAGACGGCGCACCGCGCGCCGAAACCGCACCCGGCAACCCGAGCTACGCGTTGATCGCCGGCATCGTGGCCCTTGCCCTGGTCGCTGCCGTTCTGTTCAGCGACATGCAACTGACAAACGACAACCGGATCTTCTTCGCAGCCTTGGTCGCACTTCCGATCGCGATTTTCCTCGCCTGGGGGGCTGGACACGCCTCGACCGAGGTCCGCAGGAGCGGCCTGCCGATGAAGCTGACCGGCGCGAGCGCGATCTATGTGGTCGTCTTCGCGGGCCTGATCGAGGCGCTGGCGGCGTCCAGTCAGACGAGCCGAAGCTTCACGGTCGAAACCCATTGCGGGGTCTGCCGCGAGAGCGGCTTCATTGTCGAGGGCCGGGGTGTCGCCGAGAGCTTCGCCAAGGCAAAGTCGATTGCCGTGGGCCAATGTATCCAGCGGGGCGGCGTCGACTGGAGCTGCGAGGCTAATGCGCAATTGGTCGACTGAAGGCTTGGCGTAAGCTGCGACCGGGCCGCGGCCCCGCCTCCCGTTTTCCGGAAAAACGCGCGCCCTTGCCCCACGGGGCTGGGCGCGTTACCTCCTAGAGCGCTGCGTGGCGCGCGGCGCACCGCTTGAACCAAGGGAGGGGCGCATGGACGCGGTCAGGGCAACCGCAGCCGATGTTTACGGGTTGGAGCGCTGGGGCCAGCGGCTGCTGACCATTTTGCCCAGTGGCGAGATCGGCCTCGTCAATCCGCTGAACCCCGACGCAGCCCCCGTGGCGCTGCCCCAAGTCGTCCGCGAGCTTGAGACCCGCGGCATCCGGGCGCCCGTGCTGCTCAGGGTCAACGCCTTCATCGAGCACCAGCTGCGTGCGATCAACGAGGCCTTCGCCGGTGCCATTCGAGCGGCAGGCTATGACGGCGCCTATCGCGGGGTGTTCCCGATCAAGGTCAACCAACAGGCCGAAGTTGTGGACCGGATCGTCCGCCATGGCCACGGCTTCGGCTTCGGGCTGGAGGCGGGGTCGAAGCCCGAGCTGCTGATCGCGCTTTCCCGGGAACTCTCGCCCGAGAGCCTGGTAATCTGCAATGGGATCAAGGATGCGGAGTTCGTGCGCCTCGCGATCCTGGCCAAGAAGCTCGGGATCCATTGCGTTATCGTGCTCGAGAGCCCGCGCGAACTGGAGACGGTGCTTGCGGAGGCCCGCGCATTGGGCATCGACCCGGTGCTCGGGGTCCGCGTGAAACTCACCCGGCGGATCTCGGGGAAATGGGCCGAGAGTTCGGGGGATCGCTCCGCCTTCGGGATGACGATGAACCAGGTGGTCGACGTGCTCGACCGGCTGAAGGCGGAGGGGCTGTCGCACTGCCTGACCCTTCAGCACTCGCATCTCGGAAGTCAGATCCCCTCGGTGAACGAAGCGCGCATGGCGGCGGACGAAGCTGCCCGGGTCTATGTTGAGCTGGTGCGCGAGGGCGCGCCGCTCACTCATCTCGATCTCGGCGGCGGGCTCGGGGTGGACTACACCGGCGAGCACAAGGCATCGGCTAATTCGATCAACTACAGCCTCGAGGAATACTGCACGAACCTCGTTGAGACGGTGAAATACGCGCTCGACGCCGCCGGGGTGGCGCATCCGACGCTGGTGACCGAGAGCGGCCGCGCCACCGTTGCCACCTCCTCGATGCTGATCTTCAACATTCTCGAGGCGACCTATTACGATCAGGCGACCCCCGCCACGGCAGAAGACGGGGACCACCACCACCTCGAGGCGCTTTCGGAGATCGCGGGTTATGTCTCTGAGGCGCGGCTTCAGGAATGCATGTCGGACGCCACTTGGTACCGCGAGGAGCTCCGCGCGCTTTTCCGCCGCGGCCAGATCCGGCTGAGGGAGATTGCCCGTGCAGAGCGCGTGTTCCTCTATGCGATCGACCGGATCAAGCGGGTGGCAGCCCAAGCGGAGGCGGTGCCGGACGATGTCGCGGAGGCCCTCGAGGCCCATGCGGATATCTATCACGGGAATTTCTCGCTCTTTCAGTCGCTGCCGGATGTTTGGGCGATCGACCAAGTCCATCCCGTGATGCCGTTGCAGCGCCTTGACGAGACCCCGACCCGCCGGGCGGTGATCTCTGACATCACCTGCGATAGCGACGGCAAAATCGACCGCTTTGTCCTGGCCGACGGGGTGCACCACGCGCTGCCCGTGCATGACCTGCGCGAGGACGAGAGCTATTACTTGGGCGTGTTCTTCGTCGGCGCCTATCAAGAGACGCTGGGCGATTTGCACAACCTCTTCGGCGATACCAATGTGGTGACCATCGACCTTCGGGCGGACGGGGGCTACGACCTGGTGCACGAGGTCGAGGGCGACTCGATCGCCGAAGTGCTCTCCTATGTGGAATACGACCCGCGCGATGCGCTCGATGCCTTCAAGGCGCGCGTCGAGGCCCGGGTCTCGGAGGGCGGGCTGACCGCAGCAGAGCGGCGGGAACTGATCGCGCTCTTCAAGGACAGCCTTTCCGGTTACACCTATTACGAGCACTGAAGGAGGGCGAGATGGGCAAGGTTCTGGTGATCGGCGCAGGCGGGGTGGGCTCTGTCGCGGTGCATAAGATGGCGATGAACCCCGACATCTTCCCCGAGATCGCGCTCGCCTCGCGGACGCTGTCGAAATGCGCGGACATCGCCCAAGGCGTGCGGGCGCGCACGGGGCGCGAGATCGAGACCCATGCGATCGATGCGGATATCGTCGAGGAGACGGTGGCGCTCATCCAGAAGGTGAAGCCGACCATCCTCGTGAACCTCGCGCTGCCCTATCAGGACCTCGCGCTGATGGAGGCCTGCCTCGCGACTGGCGTCCACTACCTCGACACCGCGAATTACGAACCGCCCGATGTGGCGAAGTTCGAGTATTCGCATCAGTGGGCCTATCACGAGCGCTTCAAGGAGGCGGGGCTGATGGCGGTGTTGGGCTCGGGCTTCGATCCAGGGGTCACGAGCGTCTTCGCCGCCTGGCTGAAAAAGCACCAGTTCGACCGGATCGACACGCTGGACATCCTCGACTGCAATGGCGGCGATCACGGCCACCCCTTCGCGACCAACTTCAACCCGGAGATCAACATCCGCGAGGTGACGGCGCCGGCGTTCCATTGGGAGGACGGCAGATGGGTCGAGACGCCGGCGATGAGCCACAAGGTGGCGTTCGACTTCCCCCAGGTGGGGACGAAGAACATGTATCTGATGTACCATGAGGAACTGGAAAGCCTCGCGAAGCATATGCCTGAGCTTAAGCGGGCGCGGTTCTGGATGACCTTTGGCGATGCCTATATCCAGCATGTCACCGTGTTGCAGAATGTGGGCATGACCGCGATCGAGCCGGTGGAGTTCCAGGGCCAGCAGATCGTGCCGCTGCAGTTCCTGAAAGCCGTGCTGCCCAACCCGGGCGATCTCGGCGCGCGCACCAAGGGCAAGACCTGCATCGGCGACATCGCGACCGGCACGAAGGACGGCGCGCAGAAGACCCTCTATCTCTATAATATCTGCGACCATGAGGCATGTTTCCGCGAGGTCGGCTCCCAGGCGGTGAGCTACACGACGGGGGTCCCGGCGATGATCGGCACTGCGCTGATGCTCCAGGGCAAATGGTCGGGCGCCGGGGTCTTCAACATCGAGGAGCTCGACCCGGACCCCTTCATGGAGATGCTGGGGCCGCAGGGGTTGCCCTGGCAGCTCGAAGAGTTGCCCGCCCCGCTCGATTTCTGAGGACGGCCCCGCGCCTTCGGGGGCCCCACCCACCCGGGCATCCGGCGCGCAGGCGTCGACGGCACGCCCC
>JBHJGY010000045.1:0-43177 GCA_050331335.1 Pikeienuella sp. | reverse complement strand
GTTTACCCCGGCCAAGGTCGGCGCTTCATCGTGGCCCTCAAGAAAGAAGGGGTAAAGCCACTGGGGTAGAGTGCTTCCGCATTTTGCATCCGCCTTGCCGACCAGCCGACGCTCAGCCCTGCTCGCGGATGACAAAGACCGATTGCGGCGCATGGCGCACAATCCGCGCCGCGTTCGGTCCCAAAAGATAGTCCTTCAGTTCGGGGCGGTGCGCGGTCATCAGGACCAAGTCGGCCCCCAGCTCTGACGCTGCCGCAAGGATCTCGGCATAGATCCGCCCCTCGCGGACATGGCAGTGCACGCGCTCAGGCCGCTCCGCCCCATCGGCAATCGCCGCCCGCAAGCGCTTCTCGGCCTCCGCGACCACCTTTGTCTCGTAATCCTTGGGAAAATGGCTGCCGACCAGGGCCATTCCGAAGGCGGGCACGACGGTCACCGCGTGGATCTCCGTCCCCCACCGGTCGGCGAACTCCTCTGCCACCGGCAGCGTGAGCTTCCAGGAGCCGGGCACCTCGATATCCACAGGAACGAGCGCGGTCTTGAACATCGGCTTACCTCTCAGAAGGCCGGCGCGGTCTGGCGTCGGCGCTGCAGCAGCACCACGACGCCTAGAACCATCAGCGCTGGGAGGTAGAAAATCTCCTTGGGCAAGCGCTCATTGGCGATCTTCACCTCTTCGATCTGTACCGGCACATCACCATAGAAGTCGAAAATCAGGAAATCCTGCTGCAGAGGCGTGCCGGGAAACGGCTCCTCCACCAGAGCAGCACCCGCTTCGATATCGATCAGCTGGCCGATCTCGCCGAGCCGCGCCGCCGCCGTGTCGCCTGATTGAATGGTCTTTTCCATGGTCAGGCTGGTCACCTGGTCGAGATTGTCGAAATCTGTGCCGACCAGTCGGATCCGAAAGGTGGTTCCCGCCGGCAGCGTTTCGATCGCCTCGAAGATTTCCGCGCCTGGGCGGGTGTCGAATTCCGGTTGCACCCAATCGAGCAGCGCGCCAGGCCGGAAAAGCGTCAGCGCCACAGCCAGCAGCGCCAGGCTCTCATACCATCGGGAGCGGGCGAGGAAGTATCCTTGCGTGGCGGCCGCAAACAGCAACATCGCCAGCGTGGCCACGCAGAAGACGAAGACCGCCTTCGCTGGGCCGACATCGATCAGCAAAAGTTCGGTGTTGAAGATGAAGAGGAACGGCAAGAGCGCGGTCCGGATGTCGTAGGCGAAGCCCTGGATGCCGGTACGGATCGGGTCGCCGCCGGAGATCGCCGCTGCCGCGAAAGCGGCCAGCCCCACGGGGGGTGTGTCATCGGCCAGGATACCGAAATAGAACACGAAGAGATGCACAGCGATCAGCGGCACGATCAGTCCCTGTTGCGCGCCAACGGAGACGATCACGGGTGCCATCAGCGACGAGACAACGATGTAGTTTGCGGTCGTCGGCAATCCGAGACCGAGGATCAGCGACATGATGGCGACGAGCACCAGCATCAGGAGCAGGTTGCCGCCCGAGAGGACCTCGACGAACTCGCCGATCACTTGGTGGAGCCCCGTGAGCGAGACGGTGCCGACAATCACCCCGGCCGCACCCGTCGCCACCGCGATCGCGATCATGTTGCGCGCACCCCCGACCATCCCGGCACCGAAGTCCCGGACCCCGTCGGCGAGGCCCGCCCCAAGGCCTCCGGCGCCGCGCATGAGCCGTTTGCCCGCATGTTGGGTAAACACGATGACCAACATCGCCATGGTGGCCCAGAAGGCGGAGAGCGCGGGCGAAAGCCGTTCGATCAAAATCGCCCAGATCAGGATCACGATCGGCAGGAAAAAGTAGTAGCCGGTGGCCGCGACCTCGCCGGGGCGGGGCAGCTTTTGGATCGGCGCATTCGGGTCGTCCACGGTCAAATCGGGCCGACGCGAGGCAACCCAGAGGAGCCAGATATAGCCCAGCAGGAAAAGCGCGGTGGTCACCCAGAACCCCATCTCGGGGAAGACCGCGTCGATCCAGCCCAGCCCAAAATAGACCGCCACAGCCAGCACGCACATCGACAAAAAGCCCAGCAGCACACCCTGGAGGCGGGCGGCGAAGGTGCCCAGCGGCGTTGGGCGCGGCAAGCCCTGGAGATCGAGTTTCAACGCTTCCAGATGCACGATGTAGACCAACGCGATGTAGCTGACGGCCGCCGGCAGGAAGGCGTGGCGCAGGATGTCGGTGTATTGGATGCCGGTGAACTCGGCGATCAGAAACGCCGCCGCTCCCATCACCGGAGGCGTGAGCTGGCCGTTCGTCGAGGACGCGACCTCGACCGCCCCGGCCTTCTCTGCCGGGAAGCCCGTGCGCTTCATCAAAGGGATGGTGAAGGTGCCGGTGGTGACCACATTGGCGATCGACGAGCCGGAATAGAGCCCCGAAGCGGCAGAGGCCAGAACCGCCGCCTTGGCCGGCCCGCCGCGCAGATGGCCCAGCACGGAGAAGGCGAGCTTGACGAAATAGTTGCCGGCGCCGGCGCGCTCCAGCAGCGAACCGAACAGCACGAAGAGAAAGATCATCGAGGCCGACACCCCGAGAGCAACTCCGAAGACGCCCTCAAGCTGCATCCAGTAATGCCAGAGCGCCTTGCCAAGCGACGCCCCCTTCCACTGCAGCGCATCCGGCATGATCTCAAGATGGCCGAAAAAGACATAAAAGACGAAGACGACGGCCACGATCAGCAGCGGCAACCCGAGCGCCCGGTAAACGGCAACCGCTAAGACCCCAAGCCCGACCAACGAGAAGATCTTGTCGCCCGCCGTCGGCAAGCCGGCGCGGTTTGCGATGTCGTCCTTGAACACCAGCAGATAGAGGCACGCCGCGACCCCGAGCCCCGCCAACACCCAGTCATAGAGCGGCAGACCTTCGGTCTGACGTTGCGAAAGGGTCTGGGTCAGCATGGCCGCTGCGCCAAGGCATGGCAGCGCGAGAAGACCGGCAAGGGTGACACCGCCAACGGCCCCCACGAGCGGCAGCAATGTCTCGGCGTCTCGGTCCAACAGGGCGCCGGCGGTCTCTGGCGCAACGAGGCTGAGCGCGCCGAATGCCAAGAGATAGAGCATCGTAAAGAGCGTGAGCAGCGTGATCCCGCGCTCGACGGGGCCCGGCCGGCCCGTAGGACCACGCCGCAGCACGAGCGGGAAGGCGAAGGCCGCAAGCGCAAGGGCGAAAGCCAGATGGAGGACTCGCACCTCGGCGTTGTTCAGGATGACGTTAACGCCCGTCGCTTCGGTCAGCATGAACGGCAAGTCGGACGCGGTGAAGAGCTGAAAGGCCGACCAAAGACCGCAGAGCAGCGCCACCAAGGTCCCCAGCGCGCCGCCGAGCTCCCGCGCACCCGTATCGACTTGAGCGACGATATCTGCCGCGCGCCGTGTGCCGGAGGCGCCGTCAGTCTGGTCTGCAGCGTGCGCACCCTGGTCGGTCATGCTCCCCCCTCCGTCGGCCCGGCTCCCCGCGTCACCCATGGGGGATCCGCCGCCGTCGCCGCCCCGTTGTCGTCTGTCGAGCGTTGCGGATGGATCGCCGTCGCGCAACCCCCGACGACACTGCGCGCCAGGCGCGTAAGCTCGGGCGCATAGGCAAACAGGGCGGGCGTGCCGCCTGTATGGATGAAGACAACCGGTCGACCTCCGAGGGTGCCGGCGAGGTTGAGCGCCCCGGCCATTGCCTTTGCCGTATAGACCGGGTCGAGCAGGAGCACCTCGCAGCGCGCCGCAGCCAAGAGCGCACGGGCTGCCGGCAGGTTGAGCCGCCCATAGCCCGGCGCGAGGAACCGGTCGGTCAGACGGATATCGGCAGGTGCAACCGGGTTGGCGATGCCCAGGAGCTCGGCGATCCCGTCCGAGTGGGCAGCAATTCGGGTGGCTTGGGCGGCCGCCGGTCGGCGCACGCACACGCCGGTCACCGGGTTGCTCGCCCCGATCGCCCGTAAGCCGAAGAGCAGCCCGGCATGGGTCATCCCGCTGCCGGATGCCACGGCCAGATGCGCCTCGCCGATCCCCGCCGCGGCGATCTCGTCGGCCAACGCAAGCGCGGCCTCCACATAGCCGAGCGCGCCGAGCGGCGGATGCCCAGGACCGAGCGGGATCACATATGGCCGCCGTCCCTCGGCCCGGAGAGCAGCCGCCCGTGCCGCAAGCGCCGCATCCGCCCCGGCTTCGTCCTCGCCCTCCGGATAGGCATGACCCCGCACGCCGAGGAGCTGTTGCACGAGGACATTGCCCGAGCCCCGGTAGGTCGCGTCGACCCCAGGCACCCGTTCCTCGCCTTGCACCTCCGCGGCCATCCCGAGCTTGGCAGCCGCGGCAGCGGCGAGGCGGCAGTAGTTGGACTGGACCGCGCCGGTGATAAGGATGGTGTCCGAACCGGCGGCCTGCGCCCGACCGAAGATCGGCTGCAACTGACGGATCTTGTTGCCTCCCATCGCGAGCGGCAGCAGGTCGTCACGCTTGACCCAGAGCGGCCCGCCGGCCAGCGCCGACAAGCGCGGCAAGGCCTCCAGCGGGGGTTCTGCGCCCATCAACGGCACCCGCGGATGGCGTTTGAGCGCGGCGCGGAGCTGGGCGGCGGCGGTCTTGGGCGGCCGCCGAGACGGCACGCCAACTGCCCAAAGCCCCCACCGCGCATGACGGCAACGGACCGCGAGGCCAGCGCGGCGGCGCCAGAAAGCGCCGGTGCGAGGCCCGCGCAGGCTCTGCCCGCGTCAGATGCAAGAGCATCGCACCGGAGGTCGGGCCCGGTCATAGCGCCGAGCCCTGTCGGAGCCGGATCACATCCAGCCGCGCTCTTTGTAGTATTTCTCAGCGCCGGGATGCAGCGGCGCCGACAGGCTGTCGGCGATCATCTGTTCCTCGCTGAGATTTGAGAAGGCCGGGTGCAGCGCCTTGAACTCGTCGAAATTGTCGAACACGGCCTTGACGACGGTGTAGACGATTTCCTCCGGCACATCGACGGAGCTCACAAAGGTCGCGCCGACACCGAAGGTGGTGATCTCGGGGTTATCGCCATACATGCCGGCCGGGATGGTTGCGGTGCGATAGTAGGGGCGCTCCGAGACGAGGGCGTCGATCGCTTCGCCGGTGGCGTTGACAAGCTTAGCGTCGCAGGTGGCCATGCTCTCCTGGGTCAGCGCGGAAGGGTGGCCGACGAGCCAGAAATAGGCGTCGATTTTGTCGTCGCAGAGCGCCTGGCCGGTCTCGGCGGATTTCAACTCGGTCGCCAGGCGCAGATCGGAGCGTTCCCACCCCATCGCCGCCTCGATCACCTCCCAGGTGCCGCGGGTGCCGGAGCCGGGATTGCCGATATTGACGCGCTTGCCCTTGAGATCAGTGATGTTCTCGATGCCGCTGTCGTCGCGGGCGAGGATCGTCACGGGCTCTGGATGCACGGAAAACACCGCGCGCAGGCCCTCGAAAGCACCCTGATCCTCAAACTTCGAGGTGCCGTAGAAGGCGTGATACTGCCAGTCGGACTGGGCGACGCCGAACTCCAGTTCGCCGATGCGCACGGTGTTGATGTTGTAGATCGAGCCACCGGTGGATTCCGCCGAGCAGCGCAAACCGTGCTCTTTCCGGTTTTTATTGACCAGCCGGCAGATCGCGCCGCCGGTGGGATAATAGACGCCCGTGACGCCGCCGGTGCCGATCGAGAAGAAGCGTTGCTCGGCGGAGGCCGCGGCCGCGAGGCCCGCGGCCAGTGCCGCTGCAAGGGTGATGCGGATCATGTGAGTGGTCCCCTGTTGGTTGGCTGTGATCGCCAGGTTAGCCCTGGCCCGAGCGTTAGAGCATCACAGGCGCCCGCCTGCGACAAGGGCTTTGCCACCGGCAAACCCTGGCACCGCGCATTTCGGTTTTCGCCGCGATCCGGCCGGGCTATGTCGCCATCAGATCCCAAAATCTGGAGAGCGAGCCATGACCACGATCACCGTCTGCACCACCTGCCGCCAACCCCATCTGCGTGAGGCCAAGGAGGGCGCCCCTTGCGGCGAGGCGTTTCTGACAGCCGTCGAGGCGGCGGCAAAAGGCGTTGAAGACGTTAAGGTGCGCGGCGTCGCCTGCCTGATGGGCTGCAGCCATGGCTGCAACGTCGCGGTCTCGGGTGAGGGCAAAATGTCGTACGTGCTGGGCAGCTTCGAACCGGGCGCGGAAGCCGCGGAGGCCCTCGTCGCTTATGCCGGCATGCATGCGGCAAGTGAGAAGGGGATCGTCTCGTTCAAGGCATGGCCGGAAGGGGTGAAGGGGCATTTTGTGGCGCGGATCCCGCCGCTTCTGACCGCGGACTGAGCGTCCGGCGGGCGCACCCGCCGCCTCCCCCGCCCTTGCGCCGGTGACGCTGCCTGGCGGGCGTCATCCTTGCCCACCCATGGGAGGCGGCGGAGGGGCGACGCGCCCTGGGGTGACCGCCCCGCTCCGCACCGCCCGGCGGGGCAGCGGCGTTTACGCCCCCGCGAGCGCGATCAGAGCATCGATGTCCAGATGGGCTTCGAGATGGTCGGCGAGCGCCTCCAGCGTCGCCTCGACCACGGTTTCATAGGCCAGCCCCGAAGCCGCGCCGAAGCCAGAGAGCCACGCCGCCCGGAACCCATCCGCAGCGAAGAGCCCATGGCAATAGGTGCCCGCGACGCGCCCGTTTTCTGAAACCGCCCCTTCCGGCCGGCCGCCGATCTCGAGCACCGGGCGCGCGCGGTCGGGCCCTTCCGTGCGGCCGATATGCATCTCGTAGCCGCTGACCAGATGTCCCGTGGCCAGATGGCGCGCGGAAATCGGGTCGAGCCGCTTTTGTTGGGTCATCACGGTCTCGACATCGAGGTGCCCGAGCCCGTCGGTGGTTCCGGGCGGGCCCTCGATGCCCTCGGGATCGGCGATGCGCCGGCCCAGCATCTGATAGCCCCCGCAAAGCCCGAGCACCTGCCCGCCGCGCCGCAGATGGGCCGCGATGTCGATGTCCCAGCCCTGAGCGCGCAGCATGGCGAGGTCGCCCCGCGTCGACTTGGAGCCGGGGAGGATCACCAGATCGGCGTCGCCCGGGAGCGCCTCGCCGGCCCGGGTGAGCAGCAAGGTGACCCCAGGCTCCTGCGCGAGCGGATCGAGGTCGTCGAAATTGGCGATCCGCGAGATCACTGGACACACGATCTTCAGCGGGCCGCCCCCGGCGCGGGCGCTAAGGTCTTGAGCATCTTCGGCCGGCAGCTTGTGGGCATCGGCGAACCATGGAACGACACCCACGCCCATCCAGCCGGTGCGCTCGGCGATAAGGGCGTAGCCGTTGTCGAAGAGCCGGGGATCGCCACGGAATTTGTTGATGATGAAGCCGCGGATCAGGGCGGCATCCGCCGCGTCGAGCACCGCCTGGGTGCCGACCAGTTGCGCAATGACCCCGCCCCGGTCGATATCGCCCACCAGCACCACCGGCACATCGGCGGCGCGTGCGAAGCCCATGTTTGCGATGTCCCCGGCACGCAGATTGACCTCTGCCGGGGAGCCTGCGCCTTCCACGAGTACGAGATCGGCGGTGGCGGCAAGACGGCGGAAGCTGTCCAGGACAGCCGGCAGGAGTGTGGGCTTCAGGCGCGCATAGTCAGCCGCCCGGCAGGTTGCGATCCGCCGGCCCTGAAGGACGACCTGAGCGCCGGTCTCGGTCTCGGGCTTGAGCAGCACCGGGTTCATGTCGGTATGGGGTTCGGCGCCGCAGGCCCGCGCCTGGAGCGCCTGCGCGCGGCCGATCTCCCCCCCGTCCTCGGTGACTGCCGCGTTGTTCGACATGTTCTGCGGCTTGAAGGGGCGAACCGTCAGCCCCCGCCGGAGCGCCGCGCGGCAAAGCCCCGCCACGAGCACCGACTTGCCGACATTGGAGCCCGCCCCTTGGATCATCAGGCTCGCCATCGGCGCGGTCCCTCAACGTGGCCCTCGACGTGGCCATGGGTTTGGCGTTGGCATGGTGTCGGTCTGGCGCTCGCGCGCTCGCCCGCCCGCAGCAGGATGTTCGCGTTTTGGACTTGATTTGCGTCGCCGAACCGGCTATGTAATCGGGTGAAAACCGGGAGGGTCCGCCGATGACTCAGAAGACATACGACATCCTCGCACAGCGCGGCTACATCGCGCTCGCCATCGCATCGGCCTTTGTGATCGTCGGTGCGCTCATCGGGTAACGCCATCCAGGCTCAGTCCTCATCCGCTCGGCGGCGAAACACTTCGATCGTTAAATAGAACGCACCCACGATCATTCCGAGATGCAGGTTGCCGAAGAGCGCCTGGATCGAGGCCCAGATGCGCGCCGGCGGCGCTGGGCTGAAATCGCCGTAACCGAGGGTCGAGAAAGTGACGGCCGAAAAATAGATATGGTCGAGGGGGCGGATCTGAGCGGTGTCCGGCCCTTCGAGACCGAGCGCGCGATACAGCACCGCAAAGGCAAGGATCGTGTAGAGCGCGGAAATGCCGATATCGCGCAACAGGCGGACCGGTGCGATCTCGAAGTTACGTGACATTAGCAGCACCACCGCAATCGTCGTTTCATAGAAATACACAAATGAGATTGCGCAGAGCGCAAAGGCAGTGATCACGCCGGGGAAAATCCGATAGTCGAAATATGCGGCATAGGTGTCGAACATCAAAAGAAGCGCGACAAACAAGATGTAATAGCTGAGAAGGTTGCGGCGTTTGCTGCCCCGGGTGCTCCCCGGTATCCGCAACCAGAGCCGATGACGCGCCCGGCGCAGGGGAACCTCCGCGGCACGCAGGCAGCGGCTCAATATTCCACACCCTGTTGCGCCTTGATGCCAGAGCGGAAGGGGTGTTTTACCAGTTCCATCTCGGTCACAAGGTCGGCGGCCTCGATCAGCGCGTCCTTTGCGTTGCGCCCGGTGAGCACGACATGCGTCATCTCGGGCTTCTCGTCGCGCAAAAAGGCCACCACCTCGTCGACATCGAGATAATCGTAGCGCAGCGCGATGTTGATCTCGTCGAGCAGCACCATCGCGCGGCCGGCCCGGATCAGCTCCTTCGCCTTCGCCCAAGCCGCGCGCGCCATCTCCATGTCGCGGGCCTTGTCCTGGGTCTCCCAGGTGAAGCCCTCGCCCATCGTGTAGAACTCGCAGATTTCCGAGAATTGCCGCTCGATCAGGTCGCGCTCACCGGTTGACATCCCACCTTTGATGAATTGCACCACGGCGCAGGGCATCCCATGCGCGATGCAGCGGAAAATCATCCCAAAGGCGGCGGTGGATTTGCCCTTGCCCTTGCCGGTGTGAACAATGACGAGGCCCTTCTCCTCGGTCTTTGTCGCCATGATCTTGTCGCGGCTCGCCTTTTTCTTGGCCATCTTCTCAGTGTGGCGGGCAAGATCGGCTTGGGCGTCGGGCGTCGAGGTCTCGGTGTCGTCGGTCATGCTGGCTCCTCGGCGGCGGCGAGCGCGTGGTCGAGAGCGCGGTCGCAATGGATGAGCGTGGTGTCGAAGACGGGGACGGGCGTGTTCTCGGGGCCCAACAACAATCCCACCTCCGTGCAACCGAGGATCAGGCTGTCGGCCCCGCGCGCGACGAGGCGGGCGGCGATCGCCTCAAAGGCCGTGCGGCTCTTCGGGCGAATTTCCTGGCGGCAGAGCTCGTCATAGATGATCCGATGGGTCTCGGCGCGGTCCGCCGCCTCCGGCAAGAGAGGCGCGAGGCCGCGGGCGGCCAGTCGGCCGGTATAGAAGGCCTCCTCCATCGTGTAGCGCGTCGCCATCAGCCCGGGGCGGCTGCAACCTGCAGCCAGGAGGGCATCCGCCGTGGCCTCAGCGATATGGAGGAAGGGGACAGTCAGCTGCGCCTCGATGGCATCCGCGCATTTGTGCATCGTGTTGGTCGCAAGGAGGATGAGGTCGGCCCCGCCGCGTTCGAGCCGAAGCGCTTCCCAAGAAAGGCGGCCGGCAAGGGCATCCCAGTTGCCCGTGCCCTGCGCCTGGGCGATGGGGGCGAAGTCGACCGAACGGAGCAGGATCTCCGCCGAATGGAGCCCGCCGAGGCGCCGCCGAACCTCCCGATTGAGCCGGTCGTAGTAAAGCGCGGTCGAGGCGGCGGACATCCCCCCGAGAATACCGATCGTGGCCATCGCGGGTGTGTCCTTCATCCGCTTCCCTCCTTCTTCTTGAGGTCGTCAGAGAGGTGGATCCAAGGCAACCGTTCGGCCCAATGCACATGGCCCCGTGGCTCGAATGCGGCGGCGTCGTCCAACAAGGCGGCATAGAGATGGATCTCGTCTGGGTAGCGACCGGCCTTGTAGGCGACCTGGCTCCCGCAGACGGGGCAGAAGCTGCGATGGACCCCCTCCGAAGAGGCATAGGTCGCGGGGGCGCGGCCGGTCCAGCGGAATGCGGTGTCGGGCACGCCCAAAAAAGTGGTGAAAGGCGCCGCGCAGGCCCGTCGGCAGCTCTCGCAATGGCAATGGGCCCGCCAGTTCTCCCGCCCTTCATAGGCAAAGCTGACCGCCCCGCACAGGCAACGCCCGGTCTTCAGAGCGCCGGCTGATCGAACAGGAGCGTCAGGCCCGGTTGCGGTGTCGTTGCTCATCGGCCGGGCTCCTTCTGGTTGATCGGACGGCGAAAGGTCAGGCTCGTGGGCCGGCCATAGCCCGGATGGGCAGAGCTGCCGACCATCTTGAAACCGAGGCGGGCGAAAGCGGCGTGGCTTTCCATTAACTCAACCCGGCTCTGCAAGCTGAGCGCATCGACCCCTCGGGCTCGGGCCTCCGCCTCAGCCGCCGCGATCAGCCGACGCGCCAGTCCCTGATTGCGCCAACCTTCGGCCACGGCGATCTTGGCAAGCGCAAGGCTGTCGCAGTCGATGCGCGCAAACAGGCAGCCGACCGGGCGCGGACCCGCCTCGGCAATCAGCGCAACCCCGGTCTTCGCCGCGCAGGCGAGATCCGCCGCGTGCATCCGGGCGAGCGAGGACGGCGGGTCTATCCGGCCCTCCATGAAGGCGAACGCCTCCTGCAACAGCGCCATCACAGCCTCCCAAGGGCCCGCCTCCCCCGGCCCGATCCGCCGCACCAGGACCTCACTCACGAGACCGCCTCGAAGCGCTTACTGAGATAGATCCGGGTCAGCGCCGGATCCGGCGTCTCGAGCCGGCCGAGCACGCGATAGCCATGGGCCAGGTAGAACCCCTCTGCTTGGAAGCCGTAGGTGTCGACCATCGCCCCGATCGCCCCCGCCGCCCGCGCCGTCTGTTCAATCCGCGCGAGAAGTGCGCTGCCGATCCCCCGGCCCCGCTGCTCAGGCGCCACCGCAAGAAACTTGATGAAGAGCCAGCCGAAGGTCAGGTGCCCGGTGATCCCGGCGACGAGCCGGCCCTGCTCCCGCAGCGCAAAGCCCAGCTGCTCCGGCACGAAGGGGTGACCGACCCCCTCGGCATGGGCGTCAAGGAGGTCGAGCACCTCCTCGGCAAGCGCGCTCACCCCGCCGGGCGCCGCGGCCTCAATGGCTTGCGGACCGATCATAAGCTCAACCGCTCGAGAACGCCCCGCGCAGCGTTGGACCGTGGCTGCCATAACCCACGATCAATCGCTTCCTGCAATCGCTGAGCGATCTCGCGTAGCGCTGCCGGGTTGGCCTCCGCCAGAAAGGCGCAGGTGTCCTCGTCCGCCAGATAGGCTTCGTGGACCAAATCGAAGTGGTGGCCGCGCACGGCCTGCGTCGTGGCAGCGAAGGCGAAGAGGTAATCGACGGTGGCGGCCATCTCGAAGGCCCCCTTGTAGCCGTGGCGCTTGCAGGCATCGATCCATTTCGGGTTCACGACCCGCGCCCGGACGACCCGCGCGATTTCCTCTTGCAGCGTGCGGATCACCGGCCGCTCCGGGCGAGAATGATCGTTGTGATAAACCTTTGGCGCCGCACCGGACAGCGCTTCGACGGTGACTGCGAGCCCTCCCTCAAACTGGTAATAATCATCTGAATCAAGGAGATCGTGCTCGCGGTTGTCCTGATTGTGAAGGACGGCTTCGACTTGGGCAAGCCGGGTCTCGAGATCGGACCGCGCCGGTGTGCCGTCCTCGCCGGCCCCATAGGCATAGCCACCCCAAGCCAAATAAGCCTCGGCGAGATCCCCACGCGAGCGCCACAACCGCTCATCGATCATCGCCTGCAACCCGGCTCCATAAGCACCCGGTTTCGCGCCGAAGACCCGCCGCGCGGCGCGGTCGGCTCCAAGGCGCTCCCGCTCGGCGCGAAACCGCGCGGCGGCTGGATTCTGGCCCGCCGGCTCGTCGAGTTCCATCACCGCCCGGGCCGCGGAGGCCACAAGATCGACCTGAGCGGGGAAGGCATCGCGGAAAAATCCGGAAATGCGTAGCGTTACGTCGATGCGGGGCCGGCCCAGGCTGTCCAAGGGGAGGATCTCGAAGCCCGTGACCCGTCGGCCGCCGGCATCCCAGACGGGCCTCACCCCCATCAGCGCGAGCGCCTGGGCAATGTCGTCCCCGCCAGTGCGCATGTTCGCGGTACCCCAGGCGGACAACACCAGGGTCCGCGGCCAGTCCCCTTCGTCCTCCAGATGCCGCTCGATCAACGCGCAGGCCGACCGCCAGCCAAGCTCCCAGGCGGTGCGCGTGGGCACTGCCCGCGTGTCGACGGAGTAAAAGTTCCGCCCCGTGGGCAGCACATCGAGCCGGCCCCGGGTGGGCGCGCCGGAAGGCCCCGGAACAACGAAGCGCCCATCCAAACCCGCCAGCAGCGTGGCGATCTCAGCAGGCCCGCAAGCCGCGATGGCGGGGGCAATCCGATCCCGAACCGCCCCGAGTACCGCCGCGCTGGCCGGACCAGGCCCTGGGCCGCCGCCTTCGACGAGCCGCGCCGCGAGTCCCTCAATCCGCTCTAAGGTGTCTCCGACGCTGCGCCACTTGCCAGGTCCTGTGAGTGCCTCTGGCCGGGGACCGGTCCAAGGCGCGGCCATGTCACAATCGAGCGGGTCGAAGTCGAGCGCCAGATCCTGCGCCAGCGCCCGGTGCAGCGACCCCTCCGCCCCGTGCCCCGCCCCCCGCGGCAGGCGCGCGAGCGCCACGGTCAGATCCCGCGCCTGAGGCCCCACGGGCGCGCGCCCGAAAACGTGCAACCCGTCGCGGATCTGCGCCTCCTTGATCTCGCACAGCCAGGCGTCCAGCTTGGCCAGGCGCAGGTCGGGGTCGGGCACTGCATCCAGCCCCGCATCCGCGCCGATGCCGCTCGCCAGCCGCTCCAGGATCTCCGCGCGCAAGTGCTCGGAGCGGCGGGCATCGACCCCAAGCGCTTCGTAGAGTTCGTCGACAAGGCCCTCGAGTTCTTCCAAGTCGCCATAGGTGCCCGCCCGGGTCATGGGCGGCGTCAGATGGTCGAGGATCACGGCGGCACTTCGGCGTTTTGCTTGCGTTCCCTCGCCCGGATCATTGACGATGAACGGGTAGAGATTGGGGATCGGGCCGAGCACCGCCTCCGGAAAACATGCCTGCGAGAGCGCCACCGCCTTGCCCGGCAGCCATTCGAGATTGCCGTGTTTGCCGAGATGGATGAGCGCATGAGCGCCCCAAACCTCGCGCAGCCAGAGATAGAAGGCGAGGTAGTTATGCGGCGGCGCCAGGTCTGGCGCGTGATAGGTCTCCTCGGGATCGATATTGTAGCCCCTGGCGGGCTGGATGCCGATGACGACGTTGCCTTGCGCCAGGATCGAAAGCGCGAAGCCGTCTTCGCCGAGGAAGGGATCGTCCTCCGGTGGACCCCAGCGGCCCTCGATATCGCGTCGGACCGGCCCGGGCAGCGCCTCGTAATGCTGGCGGTAGGTCTTGAGCGACATCCGAACGCCACCGGCGCGCTCGGCGCGATCAGCGAGCCAGTTCGTCGGCCCCGCAGTCAACCGCCGCATCAGCGTGGCGCTGTCCGCCGGCGCCCCCTCGATCCGGTAGCCGGCGGCCGCCATGGCGCGCAGGATCTCGATGGCGGAGGCCGGGGTATCGAGCCCCACCCCATTGGCGAGGCGGCCGTCCTTATTGGGATAGTTGGCGAGGACGAGCCCAACCCGGCGCTCGGCCGGCGTGGCCCTGGCGAGGCGCACCCAAGCGGCCGCGAGCTTGGCCGAAAAGCTCACCCGATCGCCCTGCGCGCGATGGACGGCGATCGGGCATTCGGTCGCCGCATCGCGGAAGGCCTCGGCCTTGAAGCCGACCGCCCGGGCCAGGATCCGCCCGTCGATCTCCGGCAGCGCCACATTCATGGCGATATCCCGAGGCCCAAGACCTCGCAGCCCGGCAGACCAACTCTGCTCGGTCTCTGCCGAGAGCACCAGCTGCAACACCGGCCGCCCCGGCGCATCGAGGGGGGTGGCCGCAGCGCGCGCGCCCGGGGTGGAGACGGCGAAAGAGGTCGTGTTGAGAACCAGATCCGGGGGCGTCTCGGCGAAGATCTGAGCGAGCGTGGCGGCGGAGACCGGGTCCTTGAGCGAGGCGACATAGAGGGGGAGCGGGTTCAGCCCCTCCCCTGCAAGAGCTTCGACCAGACGGTTGACGGGGTCGAGCCCCGCTCCCTGGAGCAGCGCTCGGTAAAACACGATTGCCACGACCGGTGCGCCTTGCACCCAATCCGCCGCCAAGGCCGCCCGGTCCGCCGCGCCCTTGCCCGGCCAATAGAGCCCTGCCTTCAAAAGCGGCCGCGGCCCGGGTGGCCGGGGCTGGCAGTCGGTCCGCAGCAGATGCGCCGCCAAGCGCAGGAAATTGGCGGCGTTCTCTGGGCCGCCTTCCACGAGATAACCCCAAAACGTCTCGGCAAGCTCGGCCGGCAGGGTCGAGACCGCGGCAAGGTCCGGGTCCGGCTTATCGTCGCCGGGCAGCGCTGCGAAAGGAACACCGGCGAGCCGCAGCCGGGTGGCGAATTGTTCCAGGCCGTAACTCCAATAACTCCGCCCGCCGAGCAGGCGCAGCAGCACCATGCGCGACCTGACCGCGGTCTTGTCGAGATAGAGATCCACGGCAAAGGGATGTTGCAGCCAGGAGAGATTGGCCAACCGCAAAGACGGCGCCGCAGGCCCTAGGCGCTCCCGTGCCTCCGACAGCACAGCGAGCTCGCTATCGGCCGCAGAGAGCACAATGAGATCGGCCGGGCTCTGGTCCGGGTCTACCGGCTCCGTGCCGTCGCTGACCTGTCCCGGGGTCGCGGCAAGCAGATGCATCAAAGGGCCTTTTCCATAAACACACTCGAGCCGTTCTCGACATAGGCGCCGAACGGTCCCCGCTCGCGATAGCCCAGCCGGGTGTAAAGCGCGATGGCTTCGGGGCTCGCAAGCCCGGTTTCCAGTCGCATCAGGGGCAGATCGAGCGCCCGCGCCATCGCCTCGAGCCGGGCGACGATCGCCTTGGCAACCCCCCGCCCCCTGGCCGCACGCGTCACGAAAATGCGCTTCAGCTCGCCATAGCCAAGGGCCGGCGCCATCCCACCGCAGCCGATGGGCCCGCCGCTGTCATACGCGACAATGAAGCGCGTATCCGCCTCCACAAGCTCCTGTGGCGAGAAGGCATTGCGGTGCTCAGGACGGTAAAGCGCCGACAACTCCGCCTCGCTTTGTCCGATCATCGCAAGCGCTTCTTCTGAGAGCGGGTGGGCCGCCAGGAGCTCGAGCTGAGCGGTCACGCGGCGGGCTCCGGCGCAATCTCGTCGGCGGATGTCAGAGCCGCCGCAATGGCCGCGCGGTCGAGACCCGCTTGACCAATCACCACCAGTCGGGTTGTGCGCGGGGCGTTCGGCGCAAAGGGGCGGTCGAAATAGCCGTCCACGCGGGGTCCGACACCTTGGATGACCAGCCGCATCGGCTTGCCCGAAATCGCCGCGAAGCCCTTAAGGCGGAGGATCGGATGCGCGGCGAGGGTGCGAGCCACCGCTTCGAGCGCGGCAGCGCGGTCGGGCCATTCACCCAGCTCGACGACGAAGCTTTCGAAGGCGTCGTGCCCGTGGTCATGGGCCAGGTCGTGGTGCCCGTTGTCATGGCTGTGGTGGCTGTGGTGCCCGTGGTCATGGCTGTGGTCATGACCGTGGTCGTGGTGATGCCCAAAATCGTGGGGGTGATCGTGGGGGTGATCGTGGTGATGGTGGTGGATCTCGCGACGGGCCTCCAGATCGTTCTCGGCGCCAGCTCCGAGCCCGATGAGCACCGCCCGGTCCAGCGCCCCATGCGCCGCAGCCACCGCCCGCACTCCCGGCCGCGCCGCGCCAGCCAACCGCTCCGCAAGTTCGGCCGCCTCGCTCGCCCCCAGCAGATCAGCCTTGGACACGACGAGGAGATCGGCGCTCGCAACCTGGTCTTCGAAGAGTTCCTGGAGCGGTGTCGCGTGGTCGAGCCCGGGATCGGCTGCCCGTTGGCGGGCCACCGCCGCGGGATCCGCCGCCATCCGGCCCGCCGCCACAGCCGGACCGTCGACCACCGCAACGACCGCATCGAGCGTCACCCGGCCGCGGATCGCCGGCCATTGGAAGGCGCGCAGCAGCGGCTGCGGCAGGGCGAGACCCGAAGTTTCGATGACGATGTGCTCCGGCGGCATGTCGCGGTCGATCAACTTCTCGATCGTCGGCACGAAATCGTCGGCGACCGTGCAGCAGATGCAACCATTCGACAGCTCCACCAGGTCCTCCTCCCTGCAGGCGATGTCACCGCACCCTTTGAGGATCTCGCCATCAACGCCGATATCGCCGAACTCGTTGATCACCAGTGCGATCCGAAGCCCCTCGGCAGTCGCCAGGAGATGGCGGATCAACGTTGTCTTGCCGGCGCCGAGAAAGCCGGTGACGACCGTGGCGGGGATCTTCTTTGCCATGGGAAACTCCTTTGGCAGGGGGTTGAGGGTCAGACCCGGGTCAGGCGATCGGTCGCGAGGTCCCGAGGCTCCCAGCCGGCGCGTTGGAGCTCCGGATCGTCATGCGCCTCCTCCGGCCATCCCAGGCACAGATAGGCGACCGGGGCCCAATCGGCCGGCGCCGCACAGGCGCGGGAGATGACCTCCGGCTCCAGGATCGACACCCAGCCGAGCCCGAGCCCCTCCGCGCGGGCCGCGAGCCACAGCTGCATCACCGCGCAGACCACGGAATAGCGCTTCATCTCCGGCATGGTCCGGGTTCCGAGCCCGCGGCCTTTCGGATCTGCCTCCGCCGCGAAGGCCGCGATCTGAACCGGCGCGCAGTCGAGCCCGGCGAGCTTGAGCCGGGCATAGGCCGCCCGGTCCTCGCCTCGCGCTGCGAGGGCGCTTTCATTGCACCGGACGAAGTTCTCGCGGATCAGCGCCCGGGCCGCGGCGCTCTCCACCAAAACGAAACGCCAAGGCTCCGACAGGCCGACGGAGGGAGCGGTGGCAGCCAGCGCGATCAGCCGCACGACGGTCTCGGGCGGCACCGGGTCGGTACGGAAGCGCCGGACATCCCGCCGCCAGCGGAAGAGCGCCGCCAATTCCCCGCAAAACGTGGCACCGAAAACGGGAGCCCCGGACGCGACAGCGCCCGCTGGCGGCTGTGTCCCTAACCCCGACGCGCTTTCGGACCTCGCCGCTGCGTCTTCGGGAGCGTTGTGCATGCATCGCCCTTTTGGTCGGCGAGCCAAACCGGGCACGCGGCGCAGCCCGGCGCCCCAATCGCCCCCGGCTCGCCACGACCCCGGACACCCCGCCCGGTTTCGTCCTGTCCGCGGCTCCAGGCACCCGATGGCGCCCAGGCTGCAGGTCGAGGCAGGTCTCCTGGCTCGCGGGTCCCCGCCGTTGGCCCGCCTTCCCAGGATCTCCCCAGTGGCGCATGGGCAACGGCTCGCCGCGTACAGTCGCGGGGGCGGCTGCGGCTTGGCGCCCCCGATATGGGTCGGCACGCTCCGCATTCCCTTTCAATCCCTGACCCATCGTCGCGGGCCGCGGGAACCTCGCGTTCAGAGAGCCGCGCGGGAGCCGTCATTGTCAAGGGCCCTTGACGGTTTCCCGGTGCGGTAAGCGCGCAGCCAACCGAGTGCCGCAAACGGGGTGGCGACCACCGGCGGGATCGGCAGCGGCGGCGGCGGCGGCGGCAGCGGCGGCGGTGGCACGGGGCGGTCGATCATCACCACCTCGAGGCCCAAGGCTTGGGCAGCGGCCAGCTTGGTCCGCCCCGAGACACCGCCGGCGTTCTTCGTCACCAGATGTGTGATGTCATGGCGTGCAAACATGGCCCGCTCGTCGGACTCTTCGAAGGGCGGCCGCGCAAGCTCGACCTTCAGGTCGGGATGAGGGGGCAGCACGGGCGCGGATATCGCCCGCAGGACAAGTCTGAGATCCGGCCGCCGCGCGAAAGCGGCGAGGCTCCCGGGCCCGGTTGCAAGGAAGACATGCGCTCCCGTCGGCAGGCAGTCGGCCGCGGCCTCGACAGTGGCGACCCGGCGCCAGCGCTCTTCATCCTCCTCGCGCCATTCCGGCCGCTCCAAACGCAGCAAGGGCACCCCGGCAATCGCGGCGGCGGCCTGCGCATTGGCGGAGATGCGCGCGGCAAAGGGGTGGGTCGCATCGACGAGAACATGCGTGCCGCTCTCGAGAAGATGGCGGGCCAACCCTTGCGTGCCGCCGAACCCACCCAAGCGGAGCGGAACGGCATAAGCCGCGGGCGCCTGCGTCACGCCGGCCAGCGATGCCGTGGTTGCGATACCCGGTTCGCCGGCGAGCTGCGCCGCAAGTTCGCGCGCCTCCTGTGTCCCGGCCAACAAGAGAACCCGCAAGCCCCCCGCGGGCTGGCCAAGGGCGTCGCGGCTCACGGCAAAACCCGGGCGCCGTGAGCATCCGCCGCAGCGATCGCTCGGCCCGCGCGATCGACCACCAGGAGATCGACGGCCACCGGCGCACCGCGCAGGGTCTCCACGGCCACGCCGCGCGCGGCCTTGGCGACCCGTGCGGCAAGCTCTGGCCCAGCGATCTCCAGCGCCGCCATTGCGGTATTGGCGTCGGCGATCCGGTCTGGGGCGGCGAGACCCTCGGCGAGCCCGGCAAGGCGCATGAAGTCCACCTGGGCGCGCTTCGAATGCAAGTCGAGCGCGCCCTGCCCCAGCTTGGTCAGCTTGCCGAAGCCGCCGGCGATGGTAAGACGCGGCAGCGGATGATGCCGGAGATACTTCAGCAGCCCGCCCGCGAAATCGCCCATGTCGAGCATCGCGTGGTCGGCAAGTGCCCAGCGCGCCTGTGCCACCCGCTCCGAGGTCGCGCCGGTGCTGCCGACCGCGTGGGTGACCCCGTTGGCGCGGGCGACGTCGATCCCGCGATGGATCGAGGCGATCCAGGCCGCACAGGAGAACGGCCGGACAATCCCCGTCGTGCCCAGCACCGACAGCCCGCCCGCGATGCCAAGCCGGGGGTTCCAGGTGCGCGCGGCAATCTCGGCACCGCCGGGGATCGAGATCGTGATCTCCAAATCCGCCGCGGCCCCGACGCGGTCCGCAATCTCTGTGACCGCCTCGGCCATCATCTGCCGCGGCACCGGATTGATCGCCGGCTCCCCCGGAGGGATCGGCAGCCCCGGTCGCGTGACGGTCCCGACGCCTTCTCCTGCGCGGAACCGCACGCCGCTCCCCGCGGAGCCCAATCGGAGTTCGGCAATGACGGTCGCACCATGGGTGACATCGGGGTCGTCCCCGGCATCCTTGACGATGCCGGCCCGCGCCCAACCTGGACCCGCCGCGGCGAGCGCGAGGGCAAAGACGGCGATTTGGCCGCGCGGCAGCCGGATCTCCACGGGGTTGGGCCAACCGAGGCCGAACAACGCTGAACAGGCGGCTTTGGCGGCGGCTGTGGCGCAGGCCCCCGTCGTATAGCCGCTCCGCAGCCCGGTGGGATCGGCCGGCTCCTCCGGCCCGTCGGTCGTTGATGTCGCGCGCATGCAAGTGACGCTACACATTTTCGCCGGGTGCCGCTATCGACCGCTGACAGGGCGCGGTCGGCTACTGCGGACCGCCGGCCCAGCCTCTATTTCTGGACCGATGAGCGACACCACACCCCTACCCCTGCCGATCAGCCTGCCCCAGGGCAATTGGCCCGCCTTCCCGCCGGGCCTCGTCTGGCTCGTGGGCGCAGGACCCGGCGATCCGGGCCTTTTGACGCTCCACGGCCTGAACGCGATCGGCCAGGCCGACGTGATCGTCTACGACGCCCTCGTCGATCCTTCCATCCTCGACTGGCGCCGCCCTGGCGTTGCGACCGAATATGCCGGCAAGCGCGGAGGCAAACCCTCACCGACGCAACGGGCGATCTCGTTGCGGCTCGTCGATCTGGCCAGGGCCGGCAAGCGCGTCCTGCGGCTCAAGGGGGGCGATCCGTTTGTGTTCGGCCGCGGCGGCGAGGAGGCACAGACCCTGGTCGGCGCAGGGGTCCCGATCCGGGTTACGCCAGGGATCACCGCCGGGATCGGCGGGCTCGCCTATGCCGGGATCCCGGTGACGCATCGCGATGTGAACCAGGTGGTGAGCTTCGTCACCGGCCACGACCAGTCCGGCACCGTTCCCTCGGGCATCGACTGGGCAGCGCTCGCGCGCGGCTCCCCGGTGATCGTCCTTTACATGGCCATGAAGCATCTCGCGCGCATTACGGCGAAGCTGATCGAGGCCGGCCGGGCGCCGGACGAGCCCGTGGCGATCGTAACGAACGCCACCAATCCGGGTCAGCACCGGCTGGAGACGACCCTCATCCGCGCCGCCGAGGACGCGGAAGCCGCGCGCCTCGCCCCGCCCGCCGTGATTGTCATCGGCCAGGTGGCGCTCCTCGCCCAGGCTCTGGACTGGATGTCGCAGGCCGAGGGCCACGCGCCGCGCGACACCGATCCGCTGGCCCATCTCGTGCACCGGATGGGGGCCGCGGGCGGGATATGAGCGCCCACGCCTTGGTGATCTCCGCGGCGGCTTCGGGCGCCGGCAAAACAGTCGCCACATTGGGGTTGTTGCGGGCGTTGCGGCGCGACGGTCATGCTGTCTCGGGGGCGAAGAGCGGGCCCGACTATATCGATCCGCAATTCCATGCCGCCGCCTGCGACGAAAGGTCGGTCAATCTCGACGCCTGGGCAATGTGCCCAAGCGCCCTGAGAGCCCGTGCCCATGCCGGGGCCGGGTCGTCGAGCTTACTCATCGTCGAGGGCGCGATGGGGATCCTCGACGGCGCTCGACCAGACGGGGTTGGGTCCGCGGCAGATCTGGCAGCCACCCTCGGCGCGCCGGTGGTTCTGGTCCTCGATGTCGCGGGCTCAGCTCAGTCCGCAGCGCTGGCGCCGATGGGATTGGCCCGTCTGCGCCCCGACGTCGCTCTCGCTGGGGCGATCGTCAACCGGGCGGCGTCGAAGGCCCATGGGGAGATGGCCCGCACGGCGTTGGAACGGGCGGGCATCCGGGTTTTCGGGGTCCTGCCCAGATCGGCCGAGCTGACGCTTCCCGCCCGCCATCTCGGCCTCGTGCTGGCCGAGGAGCATCCCGATTTGCCGCGCTTCCTAGACGGGGCCGCAGATCTCGTTGCGGCCCATCTCGATCTGCCAGGACTGGTTTCGGCAGCCGCCCCGATCGGCCTTGGCGGGCCTTTCTGCACGCTCGCGCCGCTCGGCAACCGGATCGCGGTCGCCCGCGACGCCGCCTTCGCATTCGTCTACCCTCATATGTTGGATGACTGGCAGGCCCAGGGCGCGGCGATTTTGACTTTTTCGCCGCTCAGCGACGAAGGCCCGGACCCGACAGCCGATGCGGTCTTCCTCCCGGGGGGCTATCCAGAGCTCTGGGCCGGGCGCCTCGCCGCGGCCGAGCGGTTTCGGGCGGGTATGAGATCGGCGGCGGCCCGGGGCGCCCTGATCTATGGCGAATGCGGCGGCTATATGGCGCTTGGCCACGGCCTGGAAGACGCCGCGGGGTGCAGGCACCGAATGCTCGGACTGCTTCCGGTGTCCACGAGCTTCGCCCAGCGCCGACTGAGTTTGGGCTATCGCCGGCTCGATGCCCTGCCGGGCGCGCCGTGGCGCGGGTCGTTGATGGCGCATGAGTTCCATTACGCCACCATCACCGATGAGGTCACCGACCAGGAGCCAGCGCCCGCCCTCTTTGCGGCGGCCGATGCGGCGCACCGGCCGTTGGACCGGATCGGGCACCGGTTGGGGCGGGTGTCGGGCTCATTCGCCCATGTGATCGGGCCCGCACCGGCGCGCTGACTTCATCGACGCGGCGCGCTCAGCCCTCTCGCGCGGGCTTGGGCCTCAACACATGGGCGTGGGCGGCATCATAGAGCGCGCTGTCTCTGAATTGCGCCTCTCCGAGAGCCCGGCCGACGAAGATCAGCGCGGTTCGGGTGATCTTGGCCGCGCGGACCTTTTCCCGGATGTCGCAGATGGTGCCGATCAGGAAGGCTTGATCCGGCCAACCCACGCGATAGGCCACGATTACCGGGCAATCGGCGCCGTAGAGCGGGGTCAGGACCCGTTCGATCTCACCGAGCGCCCGGATCGAGAGATGGATTGCGAGCGTCGCCCCAGAGCGCCCCAGCGTCTCGAGATCCTCCCCCGGCGGCATTGCCGAGGCTTTGCCGGCCGTTCGGGTCAGGATCAGCGTCTGGCTTACCTCCGGGACCGTCAGCTCCCGGCCCAAAGCCGCGGCCGCTGCGGCATAAGCGGGCACCCCCGGCACGATCTCGTACGGGATGCCAAGCGGCCCGAGACGCCGGATCTGCTCCTGGATCGCGCCGTAGAGCGAGGGATCACCCGAATGCACCCGTGCCACGTCGACGCCCCGCGCATGGGCTTGCGTGATCTCGGCCATGATCTCATCGAGGGTCATCGAGGCGGTGTCTCGCACCCGCGCCCCCGGTGGGGCTCCGGCAACCACGGCCTCTGGCACCAGTGATCCGGCATAAAGGCAGACGGGGCATGCCGCGATCAACCGCTGAGCTTTGACGGTGACGAGCTCGGGGTCGCCCGGCCCCGCCCCGATGAAATAAACGGTCATCCCGCGCCGCCCTCCCCTGCATCGGACTTCTGAGCATAGCCACGCGGGGTGTAGACCCAAGCGCCCCCTGCCCCGGCCGCGCGGTCCCCGCTCGAGACCACCCGCGAGCCCTTGGCGCCGACGAGCACCACGGTCAGCATGTCCACCTCCGCCGCGGACAGCCGGTCAAGATCGCGCAGCAAGAGCCGCTCATCGGCCCGCCCGAGATTGCGCGCCAACAGCACCGGCGTCGTGCCGGGCCGGTGCGCCAACAGGCGACCGCGAACAAGCTCGAGCAGGTCGCGCCGCTTGGCGGAGACCGGGTTATAGAGCGCAACGACGAAATCCCCCGCCGCCGCGGCTTCCAGTCGGGCGAGCACCGTCTCGCGGGGCGTCAGCAGGTCCGACAGCGAGACCGCGCAGAAATCGTGCCCCAACAGCGCCCCCGCTCGGGCCGATGCCGCCTGCAGCGCGGAGATCCCCGGCGCAACGACGATCTCGGCCCGGCGCGCAGCCGCCGAGACCCCGCCCGCCTCGGCGCCCCGGTCGAGCAACTCCATCACGAGCGCCGCCATCGCGTATATCCCCGGATCACCCGAGCATAGCAGCGCCACCGAGTTGCCCTCCCCCGCCCGCTCCAGTGCATGGCGACAGCGATCTTCCTCGCCGCCGAGGGGAAACTCGGTCCGGCGCTTACCGAAGGCCAAGGCTCCGGCGAGGTCGATGTAAAGCCCGTAGCCCACAAGCTCCTCGGCCTCGGCGATGAGCCGCGCCGCTTCGGGCGTGCGCCAAGCCGGGCTGCCGGGGCCGAGGCCGACGACTGCCAGCCGTCCCCGGGGCCGTCCTGGCGCCCCACCCGGCGCGATCTCGGCGACCGCACAGGTGGCCTCGGCGGATTTCGCCTTTGGGAGCACGAGCCGACCCGCGGGCCCGGCCGCCGCGAGCGCCGCCCCTTCGGCGACCCCGTGACACCCGACCTCCGCGAAGACCTTGGCTGAGGGCGCGGTAAGCCGGGCCCGCTCGGCCTCCAGCCGCACCGCCGGATGGAACCGCGCCGGAACCCGGAGATGCTCGGCAAGCGCATGCACGGCCGCCTCGTCCGCCTTCAGGTCGATCGAGTGCACGGCGGCGATCTCCCCCTCGGCAAGCCCGCCGTCGGCAAGAGCGCGGCCGACAAGACCGATGAGTTCGTCGGAGCCACAGCCGCGGGCGCAGCCCACCCCCAGGGCGAAACGCTGTTGGCGATAGATCAGCGCCGGCGCATCTTCGACCTCCAGCACAACCGGGGCGCCGGGCGGGGCGGGCGCGTGGGCGATCCCGGGCCGGGCGGCAAGCGGGGCAAGCCACGCCGCCTCTCCAGACAGGCGCGCCGGACGGCCGTCGAGCAGGCCCGCCATCGCAGGTTTTGCGGCTTCAGGGGTTTCCAGGCGCCAGCCCTGAGCCGGCGCGTCGAGCGCAACGCCGAGGGCGATCTCCCCAGCGGTGGTTACGGCGGCGGTGGCGCCCGTGGCCTCGGCGATCTGGGCCGCCAGCGCATTGGCCCCACGATGGCCCCCGAGCAGCGGAACGGCAACGCTCAGATCCTCGGCGACGGCGAGAACTGGGGGCTCCAGGGCCTTTGCCGTGAGCACCGGCGCAAGCGCCCGGATCAGGATGCCGGCCGCCATCACCCCCACCAGTGGCCGACCGGCCAAAAAGAGCGTGCGGAGGCGATCCGCCGCTGTGTCGCCAACACCGCCGGCCGACAGATCGCAGGTCACGCCGCCGAGCGCCGCCGCCAAGCGGTGTGCCGTCGGCGCTGCGGAGGCGGTGAGATAGACGACATGCGGCCCGGCAGGCAGCGGCATCTCAGGGGACGGGCGCTGCATGGGGGTCCTCTCCAGGGATTAGGATCATCGAGAAATAGGGCGCGGTCTCGGGCGCTTCGGCGAGCGGCAGGACCCGTTGATGCCCCAGGCTGGCATGGGAGACATAGACGGCACGCCCCGCCCGACCCGCAGCCGTCACGGCCCGCCGGATCTTGGCCAAGTGGCGCCCGACCTTGACGAAAGCGATCGCGGCCCGAGGCTGGCCCGGCGCAAGCCAGGCCGCGATCTCGGCCTCCGCGAGTGTCCCCGGCAACACCTGCAGCGCCTCCTCGCGGGCGCAGAGCGGACGCCCAGCCGCCGCCGCGCAGCCGGTGAGCGCGCTGACCCCCGGAACGATGATAGAGGGAAAACGGGGGCTCAGCCGGGCATGGAGATACATAAAGGAGCCATAGAAGAACGGATCGCCTTCGCAGAGCACCACCACGTCGCGGCCAGCCGAAAGATGTGGGCCAATTCGATCGGCGGCAGCGTCATAGGCGGCTTGCGCGGGCGCGCGCGCCGGCACCATGGGCACCCGGATCGCGATCTCTTCGGCCTGCCCAGGGATCGCCGATGCCGCGATCGAGCGGGCGAAGCTCTCACCGGTCTCCGGCGCCGGATACGCGACGACCTGCGCCGCCGCAATCAATCGGTACGCCTTGAGCGTCATGAGTTCGGGATCCCCGGGACCGAGGCCCAGGCCGTAAAGAGTTCCGGTCATCTGAGCACCAGGCTCCATTGGGTGACGGGCATGGCCGGTCGCCAGGCGCGGCCTTGGCCGAGCGGCTCGGCGCGGGCCGATTGAAGGCGGACCAACTCGCCGCCATGCGCATCGGCGAGGGCCAAGAGGATTGCCTCGCTCTCGAGGGTCACCGCATTGGCCACGAGCCGCCCATTGGGCCGCAGCGCCGCCAGGGCCAGCTCTGCTGTCTCACGGCTGAGCCCGCCGCCGAGAAAAACCGCGTCCGGCGCGGCGAGGCCTTCCAGCGCCTGCGGTGCGTGGCCGTCGACGATCTCAAGCTCCGGGGTGCCCAAGCGCGCGGCGTTGGCAGCGGCGAAGGCACGGCGGTCGGCGCGGGGCTCGATCGCCACCGCCTGCCCCGCCGAGGCCGCGCGCAGCCACTCGATGGCAACCGAGCCCGCACCCGCGCCAACATCCCACAGGCGGGCTCCCGGCATCGGCATCAGCTTGGCGAGGGTAAGCGCGCGCACCTCCCGCTTGGTCATGGTGCCGTCATGGGCGAAGAGCGCGTCGTCGAGCCCGGGAACGGTCGGACACAGCACCGGCGCCGGCCCCGGGACGACCTCGATGGCAAGCGTGTGGAAAGCAGGGGCCGAGCCCTGCCACTCAGCGGCAGCGGCGCCCTTGCAGCGCTCTGCAGGCCCGCCCATGTCGCTCAGGGCGACGAGCCGGCTCGGGCCGAAACCGCGGTCCCTCAGAAGCGCAGCAATGGCCGCCGGGGTCTCCGGGCCATCGGTCAGCACCAGGAGCCTGGCACCGGGTTGCAGCGCCGGGATGACACGCTCGAGCGCCCGGCCGTGAACCGTGAGCGTCGTCACCTCGCCCAGCGGCCAGCCCAGGCGAATCGCCGCCAGCTGGAAGGCCGACGGGTGGGGGTGGATCACCCGCTCCGCATCTGGGAAGGCCGCCGCGATCCGGGTACCGGCCGAAAACCATGTCGGGTCGCCGGTCACCAGAACCGCAACCCGCCGCCCCTTGAGCGCTGCGATCCGGGCGATCAGGGCGTCGAAGGGGGACGGCCAAGCAACCCGATCCGCCACGAGCCCCTCGGTCAGCGCATGATGCCGTGCGGCGCCGAAGACCACCTCGGCCGCGTCGAGCGCCGCACGGGCGGCCGGTGCGAGCCCGCAAAGGCCATCTGCCCCGAGGCCCACGATCTGGAGCCAAGGGCGATCTGCGCTCGGGTTTTCGGCGCACGCCGCGCCCGCGGCCCCGCTCACTGGAACGCGCCGCGGGAGAGGACCACGAACAGCGCCTTGCTGGGAGCCCCCGACAACGCGACGATAACCCCGCCAGTGTCGAGCTCCCACAGAGCCGCGCGGGCCCAATCCGCCCTCAGGCCCGGCGGCGCCGGTGCATGGCCTCGGGTCCGCGTAACCTCAAGCGAGGCCGAACCCAAACGCCGTTTGACGATGGCGAGCGTGGCGCGGTAGCGCGCCTCCGCAAAGTGCCACAGCGCGGCGTCACCGCCTTCGGTCGCAGCGAAGATCACCGTGGGCTCGGCATCGGGATCGTCGAGGAAGAGGGCCACCGCCGCCGCGGTCGCCCGGTCGATCGTCACCCGACCCGCCGGGATCTCGCCGCTCATCGACAAACCTCCGTGCCTGGCTGACCCTCGCAGGCGCCGAGCGCCAGGGCATTGAGCGCGGCGGCAGCCATCGCGGAGCCCCCGGCCCGGCCCCGGAGCGTGACGAACTGGCTCCCCCGCGGGCGGGCGGCGAGCTCCGCCTTACTCTCCGCCGCACCGATGAAACCGACGGGGAAGCCAAGGATCAGCGCGGGACGCGGCCAGCCCGCGTCGAGCAATTCGAGCAAATGAAACAGCGCCGTGGGCGCATTGCCGATCGCAACGACGGCCCCCTCGATCCGCTCCCGCCACAGCTCGACCGCAGCCGCTGACCGTGTGTTGCCGATGGCCGCCGCCTGCGCTGGCACCCGTGGATCGTTGAGCGTGCAGAGGATCGGATTGTGGGCGGGAAGGCGCGCGCGGGTGATGCCGCTGGCGACCATCTCGCAATCGCAAAACACGGGCGCCCCGGCCCGCAGCGCTTGCTGTCCGGCCTGGCTCGCCCCATCCGACCAAGCAAGGCGGTCGGCGGTTTCTGGTCGGCCGGTCGCGTGGACGAGCCGGATCGCGAGCGGGTGGAGATCGGCCGGCAGATGGTCGAGCCGGCTGACCTCCCGGACCGCGGCGAAGCTCTGGGCGTAGATGCGGGCGGGGTCGCGCTCGTAGCGCAGCCTGCGCGGCACAGGGGCGAGCTGCGCGCCGGCTCGACGCCCGATCAAGGCCGGTTCACAGGCACCGAGGATCCAAGCCTCCTCCGCCGCGACAGCCGCCCGATCGGACGGCGCGCGCAGCGCCTGCGCCTCGAAGAGCGCTGCAAGCCCGCCGGCCGCATCGAGTTCGGCGAAGGCCGCGCCGATCCCCTTGACCTGCGCCAAGTCCTTCACCTCGCCGGGCCGTCGCTCCGAAGCCACCAGGGAGGGATAAATCTCGGCAATGCAAATGGGTGCGCTCGGGGCGGCAAGCCCGGTTTCGAAGGGCCAAATCTCGAGCCGATCCGCGAGCCCCTCCGCCCGCCGCAACCGCTCCAGCGCGGCAATGCCGGTCAGAGCCTGACTGCCAACCGCCCCGGCGCCGGCGAGTTGCCAGACCGATTTCGGCTTGGCCCCGGGGAGCGCCCGCTGCAACCGTTCCACCACCCGCCACTCCTGCGGCAGTGCGGCACCCCAGCCGGCGGGCTTTGTGCGCGGCAGCCCGTCGAGCTCCGCCGCGGTGCCGTTCCCCCAGAAGGGCCCGTCGACCGTCCAGGCCGCATTGAGCCGCGCGGCAAGGGCGAAGCGCTCATTGGCGTTGTCCTCGGTCTGCGGCAGGGCCTCAGCGAGCCGCGCCCAGACCGCCTGCCATCCCGGGCGGCCGGTCATCCGCACACCTGCGCCGCTCGGATATCCGAAAGGAAAGTCGAACCCTGCGAGGACCCGCCGGCCGGCCGCGAGCTCCCGCCGCAAGAGATCGGCGATCTCGTCGATTGCCTGAGCCCGGGTGGGCGGGTTGGCCGTGGCCACGAGCCCCGCACCGCGCTGCAGGAGTGCCCACCAGATGCTGTCCTGCCCAGTGCGCGGCACCGCCGCAGCGGACCAGTCGACCATAAGATAGCTGTCAAAGAGCGGGCCGCTCACCCGGACCCCTTCATATGCTTGCGCACGCTCTCCGGGCCTAAGGGATGGTTCGCGTGAGGGTATGGCGGGTGGTGGTGATGCCCATCGCCATGGGTGTGGCCGTGATGGTGATGGGGATGCTCATGATCGTCACCGTCGTGATGGTGGTGATGATGGCCGTGGCCCGCATCGAGCCGACACGCACCCGTGCAAAAGGTGTCGCACAGCGTGCAGTCTGCGACATTCGAGCCCGGAGCCTGCGCCCCCTGCCCCTCGACATGGTGGTGGTGGCTTTCCTGGGGGCTGCCCACCTCTGCCTCGAAGCCGAGCACCTGTGTCCGGTATTTGCACAGCGCGCAGTTCATCGCCGTCTCACCGTCCAGGATCTCGCGGACACGCTCTGCAAAGGTCTCCAGCACGAGATCGTGATCGCCGAGATAGGGCGCCTTCACCCAGGCTATCTCCGGATGGGCCGCCGCGACCATATCGGTGAAACCGTAGATCCGGTCGATCAAAACTCCGGAAAACAGGAAGTAGGGAAAAACCACCACGCGGCGATAGCCCAGCCGCACCACATGCTCCAGCGTCGGCTCGACCAGCGGGAAGGTCACGCCGGAAAACGCCGTCTCGCACCAGCCGAAGCCCATGCCTTCCCACAACATGCGGGCGATCTTGGACACATTGGAATTCGCGTCCGGGTCGGAAGCGCCGCGGCCGACGACGACCAGGCAAGTCTCATGGCGGGGCACCGGAGCCTCGGCGGCGGCATCGGCGGCATCGAGAGCTGCCGAGATGCGTTCCGACGCCGCTCGGACCATCTTCGCGTCGACGCCCAACTCGCGGCCATACTCCACCCGAATACCATGCTGGGCGGCGTAGCTGTTGAGCACCGAGGGCAGGTCGTTCTTCGCATGCATGGCGGCGAAAAGCATGCCCGGCACCGCGAGAATATGATCGCACCCCTTGGCGCGCAACGCATCCAGACCATCGCGGATCACCGGGTTGGCGAACTCCAGATAACCGTAGTCGACGGGCCAATTCGGCAGCCGCTCAGGCAACCGCCGCACCAGGGCGGCGAACTCCTCAACCGCCGCCTGCGAGCGCGATCCGTGGCCGCAGACCAGAACGCCGATGCGGCTCAAGACCGCCACCGCCTCAGAGCCAGGAACGCCACCGCAGCTGCCGCCGCGAGGGCCAGCATCTCGCCATGGGCGTGGCCATCGAGGGGCGCCACATGCCCGGGATGGGCGAACGCCAAGGTCGCGGAACCGGCAAGGGCGATGGCGAGGAACAGGGTCTGCACTAAGGGCCTCCAGGGCGTTGCGAGGCGGCACGGCAGCCGGGTGGCGCAAACCCCCCGAATGATGGCCTCGGCACCCCCAAGACGGGTCGGTGCGTCGGTCCTTCCGCTCAGCCTCAAGGGCATCATTGAGATTGTGGCTAGCAGCCCCGCGGAAGCCAGGCAAGGCGGCGGGCGACCGCAATTGGGCGGAAACCGTCGCATCTGAGACCGGTTGTCGCCGAGACCGCGGGGGGCGCGGCACAGCGGCATGGACTGGCACGGCCCGCGGCCCGCCCCCCGACCCCCGACCGCTGGGCTCAGCCGGTCACAGACTGGAGGCCCCGGCCGTCGCCTTTCGGCCGCGCAGCGCTGCGAGCTTGCTGCGGGCCTCGGAGCGCTCGGTCTCGAGCTTCGCCGCGCGGCGGTAGAAACGCTCCGCTGCCACCGCATCGCCCTTATGCTCGGCAAGCTCGCCCGCCCGCATTAGGCCGCGATGTTCGGCTTCTGTCTTCGCGGCGAAGAGCGCGTGGACGAGGTCCGCTGTCATATCCATCGCCCGATCGAGATCGAGACCTGAGGCAACCTCCCTCTCGGGAAGGTCGTCGAACCCGGGATCGAACAGCGCCTCACGTTCGGGGAACCATTTGGCGCGGCAGGCCTCGTTGCTCTCGGCAAATCGGGCCAGGAAGGCCTCCGCCTCGGCCCGGGCCGGCCGAGGACCTCGGCCGGAGAAGCGCTTGCTCAGGATATCTCCGATCTCGCCGCGCGCCCTGGCGTTGAACTCTGGGTCGAGGGCGCCGACTGCACGATTGAACCGGCAGAGAAAGTCCTGAGCAGGATGGGACAGCGCCTCGTTCTCGTTTGCGACCTGCGTCAGCGGTCCCGCAATGGCCCATCTGTTACAAAAATCGTCGATCACCGACCCATTCGCCAGCGTTGCAGGATCGAAGATTGCCGGATGCAGCGCCGCGTCGCCAAAGCCCCCCGCCCAAAGCTCGAGCAGGCGCGCGAAGTCGAAGAACGCGGGCTGTGTTTGCGGCAACGGAAACCGGGGCGGCCAATCCGCACCGAGGCGGACTTGGGTCGAGTACAGGCTCATCGCGAGCCGGTCCTGCCGGCGCAAATAGACGGCGACGGCGATTTCTTCGAACAGCGGCGCCAGAAGCCCGTGGAGCCGCGCGATCTCGGCCGCGCTGGTGAGTTGGCTCGAGAGATGCTCGTTGGAGAACACGAAGAGATGGTCGGGATAAGCCGCGACCTCCGCCGCCGCCCGTGTCGCGAACTCGGCCCGGAACTCGGCGTGCTCCGCTGCGTCAAACACCCCGATGCCGGCAAGAAACCTGGCCTGTCGCTCGGGCTCGGCGGCATAGGCCGTGAGCAGCGTCTGATTCACCTGGCCCGGGAAGACGGGATACCGCACCCCGAGCCCGTCGAGCGCCTCGCGGTTTTTGTGCAGGAACTTCTGGAGGGTGGACGTCCCCGTCTTCTCGATACCGATATGGAGGATCGCGCGCGTCATGCCAGGGACCTTTCCGTTCTCCGTTCGTTGCCGCATACCGCGGATATGGTTGACGAAGCCCTAAAGTGCGGCCCCGAAGCGGGGCCATGCGCCGGTTGAGCTAGATCCGGCAGGCTGGACGGAGCGCGCGGGATGGGTTCCGGGCCGCGTCGGGCTCGTGTAAGGTCTCGCGCAGTGCGCGACCCTGTGCCCAACGGAACATTGGAGGCCGTGATGACCCCGTCCGCCTCGGCGCGCCGCGCCGCAACCGCCCTCCTCGCGCTGGCAGCGCTGTGGCCGGCCTCTGCCCACAGCCAGGCCCCGGGGGCCGCGCGCCCCGCCCCCGCGGTCGTGGTCGCCCCCGCCGAGATCTCCGATTTGCGCGCGGCGCTGCGCCTCACCGGACGGCTGGTCGCGGGCCAGCAGGTCGAGCTTCGGGCACGGGTCTCCGGCTTCCTCGAGGAGATCAGCTTTACCGAAGGCGCGACCGTTTCCGCCGGCGACCGGCTCTTCAAGATCGACGACGATCCGTTCCGCGCGGTTGTCAGCCAGATCGACGGGGCGATCTCCGCTGCGGAAGCCGAGCGGAGGCTTGCCGAGATCGAGCGCGACCGTAAGGCCCAGCTGGTGGAACGCCAGACCGTGGCGCAGTCTGAGCTCGACATCGCCCTGGCCAATCTCGGCAAGGCCGAGGGCGAGATCGCGCGTTTGCGCGGTGAACGCGACCGCGCCCAACTCGATGTCGACTACACCGAAATTGCCGCGCCTTTCGACGGGGTGATCGGGCTCTCCGCCTTCGATCTCGGTGCGCTGGTCGGACCGGAGAGCGGCGCGCTTGCGACGCTGACCGCGCTCGACCCGATGACCGCTGAGTTCCGCGTGACGACTGCCGACTGGCTCGCCTATCGCAAGGAGCATGTTGACGGCACGGGACCGTCGACCGCCGTCGCGCTCACCCTGGCCGACGGCGCCGACTACGACCTTCCCGGAAGGATCGACTTTGTCGACGCAGTGGTCGCCCGCGGCACTGACACCCTGCTGGTCCGGGCGATCTTCGACAACCCGGACGGCCTGCTTCTCGACGGCGCCCTGGTCACCGTGTCACTTCGCTCCGACGCCCCGGAGATGGTGCTCAGCGTCCCCCAACGGGCGGTGCAACGCGACCAGGCCGGCGCCTTCGTTCTGGTGGTCGATGCCGCCTCGAAAGTCGAGCTTCGCCGCGTCGAGGTTGCCCGGGTGTCGGAGGGGCGCAGCGTAATCTCGGAGGGGCTCGAAGAGGGCGAGCAGGTGATCACCGAGGGTGTCAACAAGGTGCGCCCCGGCATCGAAGTCGACGCTGCCCTCGCCGGGAACGGCTGACGCCATGATCTCCCAGGTCTTCATCTCGCGCCCCCGTCTCGCGCTGGTCATCTCGATCGTTATCACCTTGGCCGGGCTTGTCGCGATCGGACGGCTGCCGGTTGCCCAGTTTCCTGAGATCGTGCCGCCCCAGGTCAAGGTCACGGCGTTCTATCCGGGCGCCGGCGCCGAGGTGGTGGAGCAAACCGTCGCCCAGCCGATCGAGCAGCAGATCGTCGGCGTCGATGACATGATCTACATGAAATCGACCAGCGGCGCCGACGGCTCCTACAGTCTGGCGGTCTCCTTCGCCGTGGGCACCGATCCCGACATCGCGACGGTCAATGTCCAAAACCGGGTCTCTGCCGCGACGGCCCAGCTCCCGGCGGAGGTCAATGCGACCGGCGTCACCGTGCGCAAAGCGTCGAGCGCGGTCCTCCAGCTCATCGCGATCTATGACGAAGATCGGGAGTTCGACGCGCTCTTTCTCTCTAACTATGCGACGATCAACCTCGTCGATCCGCTGAAACGCATCCCCGGGATCGGCGATGTCAGTGTGATCGGCGGGCGCGACTACTCGATGCGCGTCACGCTCGATATCGACCGAATGACAAGTCTGGGGCTGACGCCCAACGATCTCGTCGCAGCGCTCCAGGCGCAGAACGTCCAGGCCGCCATCGGCCGGGTCGGCGCCCAGCCGTTGACCGACGATCCGGTGTTCCAGCTCAACCTGGTCACCCAAGGGCGACTTACGGACCCTGACGAGTTCGGCGACGTCGTGCTGCGCGCCGAACCCGACGGCTCCTATGTTCGGGTGCGGGACGTTGCGCAAGTTGAGCTCGGCGCGAAGAATTACGACACGATTGCCGCCTTCAACGACCAACCGACGGTGTTGCTCCAGATCGCCCAGTCGCCCGGCGGCAACGCGCTGGATATCGCTCAGGGCGTTCAGGAGACCCTCGACCGGCTGAGCGAACGCTTTCCTGGCGGCGTGACTTATGACGTGGCCTACGACCTCACCTCCTTCGTGGAGGCGAGCGTTGACGAATTGCAGATCACCTTGCTCCAGGCCTTTGCGCTCGTGATCTTGGTGGTGTTCCTGTTTCTGGGCTCCGTCAGGGCGACGCTCGTGCCGGTGGCGGCGGTGCCTGTCGCGCTGATCGGCACCTTCGCGGTGCTTCTCGCGCTCGGCTTCACGTTGAACACGATCTCGCTGCTGGCCCTGGTGCTGGCGATCGGTACGGTGGTGGATGACGCGATCGTCGTGGTCGAGAGCTGCGACCGCGTGCTCTCCGAGAACCCGCAGTTGACGCCAGCCCAGGCCGCCGCCCAGGCGATGAACGAGATTACCGGGCCGGTGATCGCGACGACCCTGGTGCTGCTCTCTGTCTTCGTGCCGGTGGCCTTCATTCCCGGGATCTCGGGCCAACTCTTCCAACAATTTGCCGTGGCGGTCTCGGTTTCGGTGGTGATTTCGACGATCAACGCGTTGACCCTGTCACCAGCGCTGTGTGCGTTGCTGCTGCGCCCGCGCACCGGCCCGCCCACCGGGGCACTCGGTTGGGTCAGTCGAGCGATCGACACCACGCGCGACGGCTACGCCTATGTCGCCGGGGCCATCGCCCGCCGCGCGGTGATCGGGCTGCTGCTGCTCGCGGGCGCGCTCGGCCTCTCTGGCGCGCTGTTCCAGACCGTGCCGACCGGGTTCTTGCCCGCCGAGGATCAGGGCGCATTCTTCGTCGAGTTGCGCCTGCCCGACGGGGCGTCGGTGAACCGCTCGGATGCGGTCCGGACAGCCTTCGTGGACAAAGTCTCGCAGATCGACGGCGTGCAAAGCGTCATCGGCGCCTCGGGCTACTCGATGCTGGATGGCCTCGTGACCTCCAACAGCGCCTTTCTAGCGGTCATCTTGGAGGACTTCGAGGACAGGACCGACGGTCCCTCGGCGTTCGAGGCTATCGCCGAAGTCCAGCGTTTGGGCGCAGCGGTCCGTGAGGCGCAGGTTTTTGCGTTCAACCTACCGCCGATCATCGGGCTCGGCACGGGCTCCGGCTTCGAATACCAGCTCCTCGATCTCGAAGGCCGCGCGCCCGCCGACCTCGCCGCGGTTGCCGGCGGCTTGTCGATCGCGGCCAATCAGGACCCACGCCTCGGCCCGACTTTCTCCACTTACTCGGCCGATACCCCTCAGCTCTATTTGGACATCGACCGCGAACGGCTGCAGACCCTCGGGGTCTCCGTGTCAGATCTGTTCGCCACGCTCCAGGGCAGCTTTGGCTCTCGTTATGTGAACGATTTCAACCTCTTCGGCCGATCCTGGCAGGTCAACATGCAGGCCCAGGAATTGGACCGAGACGCGATCGAAGATCTCTCGCGCCTGCATGTGCGCAACGCGAATGGCGAGATGGTGCCGCTCGGCGCCGTGGCCACTTGGCGCTACATCACCGGCGCACAGTCGATCACGCGTTACAACAACTACCGCTCGGTCACCCTAAATGGCGGCCCGGCGGCGGGCGTTGCGTCGGGCACGGCGTTGGCGGCGATGGAGCAGGTCTCCGACGGGACTTTGCCCCAGGGCTACGGCTATGAATGGACCGGCACCGCGCTTCAAGAAAAGGAGGCGGCGGGACAAACGGCGGCGATCCTCGTTTTCTCCATCGTCTTCGCGTATCTCTTCCTAGTCGGCCTTTACGAGAGCTGGACGATCCCGTTCCCGGTGCTGCTGACGGTGGCCTTCGGCGTCGCGGGGGCGCTGCTTGCCCTCCTGCTCTCGGGGCTCAGCTTCGATCTCTACGGCCAGATCGGACTGGTCATCCTGATCGCGCTGGTGGCGAAGAACGCGATCTTGATCGTGGAGTTCGCCAAACAGCGCCGCGAGGAGGGCGAGACCATCACCGATGCGGCGATCGACGGTGCGCGCACCCGCTTTCGGGCGGTGATGATGACCGGGCTGTCCTTCGTGGCAGGGATTATCCCGCTGGTGGTCGCGGAAGGCGCAGCGGAGATCACAAGGCGCACGGTCGGCACCTCGGTTGCTGGCGGGATGATCCTCGCGACCGTGGTGGGCATCTTCGCGATCCCGGCGCTGTACGTGGCTTTTCAGTCAGCCCGCGAATGGGCCAAACGCCGCCTCGGGGTCGCGCCGGAGACGGTGGCGCAAGCTCCCACGCGCACGCCCACCCCACCCGAGACAGGCTAGCGCCCAGGCGGCGCCTCAGGCGCGCCCGCGGTTGCGACGCCGTGGGCCCGCAAGGCAGGCGATCCCGAGGATCAGCCCCGATACCACGGCGATCATCCCCGCTGCGCTGACCGAACCCGAAGCCCCCAGCCAAAGCGGTCCGTACCCTGCGAGCACATAGCCCAACACTGCCGACAGCACCGCGAAGCTTACGGACCACCCCACCTGCGCCCCGAGCCTGTCGGTCATCAGCCGCGCCGCCGCGGGCGGGCAAATGAACATCGCGATCACGATAATCGAACCGACCGCGTCGAAAGCCGCCACCGCAGCCACGGCCGCGACGATGACGAGCCCCAAGCCAATTGCCGTCACCGGCAGCCCGATGGCCTGTGCGAACCCCTCGTCGAAGGTCGAGATCTTTAACCACCGCCAGAAGATCCCGGTGAGCAGGAGAACGCTCGCACAAACAATCGCCATTCGCACGAGTTCCGCCGGCAATGCGCTCAGGGCGGCAGGGTCCGCGAGCGCGTGCCACCCCTCCGCCTCGAGCCAGATCAGGCTCTCGAGATTGCCCATCAGCGCGTGTTCGACGTCGAGATGCACGGACGAGGTGTCGGACTGCTCCAGAAGCAGCACGCCGGCTGCGAACATGGTCGTGAAGCTCACCCCCATGGCAGCGCCGGGCTCGATCCGACCGAGCCGCCGGATCGTCTCGATCAGCAGCACCGACAGGATCGCCGCGCCACCTGCCCCGAGCAACATCGGCCCGGTCGCCACGGTGCCCGTGACCAAAAAACCCACCACGACCCCGGGCAGGACCACATGCGAGATCGCGTCGCCGATCAGCGACTGCCGGCGGAGCACCAAGAAATTCCCCGGCAGCGCACAAGCCACGGCAGCAAACACCCCGATCAGGATCGGCGTCAGGGAGAACTGCACGAATTCGGCACCCAACGCATTGCTCACGGCGCGGCTACCGGCTGCGGGCCGCCGAGATGGCGGTCGAACTCGGCAATCTCGTCGCCGGTGAAGACATCCTCGATCGGGGTGAGCCCATCATAGCGGCCGGTGAGCCCCGCATCCTGGTGGACCCGCCGGGCGATCTCCCAGCGCCGCTCGTCCCGCGCGATCTTAGCGGCGAGCGCGCGCCCCGCCTCCGTCGCGACCCCATCCTGTCGGATCAGTCCGTCCCGGCCCAGCACCGCCAGCGTGAGCCGGTCGTAAATGGCTTCTCCCCGTGCCAAAGCCAGCAGCCCCTGCCGGCGGTGCACCCGCCGTTGGAACCGCCGGCGCGCCAACAGCACCGCCGCCACACCCCGAGACGGAGCGAAAAAGAGCGAGAGACCGAACAACGCCGCCGCGACGAGCACCACGATGGGCCCGGTCGGCAAGTGCGGCGCCGAGGCGGAAAGCGCGGCGCCGACATAGCCGGAGACCGCGCCCAGCACGCCCGCAACCCAGACCACCCGCTCGCTGCGCTCAGTCCAGAACCGCGCCGTCACCGCCGGGATGATCAGCAGCGCCACGATCAGAATGAGCCCCACGACCTTGAGGCCGATCACGGTGACCGCCATAACCAGCGCCATCATCGCAAGGTCGATGCGGCGGGTGTCGATGCCCGTTGCGGCGGCATAGTCCTGATCGAAGGCGACGAGGAGCATCGGACGCCTGAGGAGATAGGCGCAAGCGAGGGCCAGCGTGCCGCCTGAGGCAATGATAAGCGCATCCTCGAACAGCATGCCCGCCGTCGCGCCCAGCAAGAACTCTTCGATCCCCGCCTGGCGCCCGGCACGCATGCCCTGGATCACCGTCAACAGGACCACCCCGAGGCCGAAAAACACCGAAAGCACCGCGCCGATCGCAGCGTCCTCGGTGAGCCGCGTCCGCCGCGTCATCCACTCGACCAAGAGAAGCCCGAGCCAGGCCGAAAGGGCGGAGCCAGCAAGCAAGACGACCAGACTGCGTCCGTCCCAGCCGAGGGCCACCATCGCCATGAATGCGAGGCAGATCCCTGGTAGCGTCGCATGGGCCACAGCATCCGACACCAGCGCCCGCTTGCGCAGATAGAGGAAGGTCCCCGACGCGCCGGCTGCGAAACCGAGAAGCCCCGCCCCGATCGCCACGAGCGCGGCATTGTAGCCCGCGGCGAGGAGGAGCGCGTCAGCGAAGCTGCTCACCCGGTCCCCGTTTCAGGCCAGCCCACCCGCGACTTCGTCGAGATGGGTCGCCGCAAGGCGCCCGCCATATGTCGCGTGCAGGCTCTGCGCCGTAAAGGTCGTCGCAACGGGTCCTTCGGCAATCTTGCGGACATTGATCAGCAGCACATGGTCGAAATAGTCCCGCACGGTTGCCAGGTCGTGATGCACGACGATAACCGATTTGCCCTGCGACTTGAGCGCTTTAAGCACGGAGATGATCGCACGCTCCGTGGCGGCATCAACCCCGGCGAAGGGTTCGTCGAGCAGATAGAGACGCGCGTTCTGCGCCAACGCCCGGGCGAGGAAGACCCGCTGCTGCTGGCCCCCGGAGAGCTGACCGATCTGCCGATCGGCAAAATCCGCCATACCGACACGCTCCAGGCAAGCTAGGGCTTCGCTGCGCAGGGCCCGGCTGTAGCGCCCCAGAAGCCCGACCTGTCGGTAAAGGCCCATAAGGACAACGTCGAGCGCAGTCGTGGGGAAGTCCCAATCGACGCTCGCCCGCTGCGGCACATAGGCGATTGCGTCGCGGGCTGCGTCTGCCGCGCGCCCGAAAACGGTGATCTCCCCAGAGAGCCGAGGGATCGCGCCGAGGACGGCCTTGAGCAGCGTCGACTTACCCGCGCCGTTCGGCCCGATAATCGCACTCATCTGGCCCGCCGGAAAGGTCGCATCGACCGAGAAAACCGCCGGTTTGTCGCGATAGGCGACGGTCAGCCCACGCAGCGCGAGCGGGCTCTCTGCCGTCACGCCAGCGCCGGTCGCGACACCGCCATCGGCAGCAAGGGAGAGGTCAGCCATTCTGGCCCGGTCGCGCGTGATCATTGGGTCAAAGCTCCGGTGCGGCCATTCTCGGGAGCAATGCCACCGAGGGCGCGAGAGATCGTCGTTACGTTGTGGTCGATCATGCCGAGATAGGTGCCTTGGTAGGTGCCCTCCGCGCCCATCGCGTCGGAGTAGAGCTCGCCGCCAATCACCACCTCTTGCCCCCGGGCGGCCGCGCCCTCGATCAGCGCGCGAATGTTTCGGTCCGACACCGAGGTCTCGACGAAGACCGCCCCGATTTCACGGGTGACGAGCATATCGACGAGTTCTGCGATGCGCGCGAGCCCAGCTTCCGCCTCGGTCGAGATCCCCTGAATTCCGACGACCTCAAATCCGTAGGCTGACCCGAAATAGTTGAAGGCGTCGTGGGCGGTGACCAGAACCCGTTTCTCCGCCGGCACGGAGGCCAGCACCTGCGCAGCATAGCCCGCAAGCTCCGCGATTTCGGCGAGATGCCTGTCGGCATTCGCCCGGAAAGCCGCCTCGTGCTCGGGCCGCGCGGCGATCATCGCGTCGCGCACGGCGAGCACCACGCGCGCCCAGAGATTGGGGTTCATCCAGACATGGGGGTCGAACCGCCCCGCATAGTCCTCATGACCGATCAGCAAGTTTTTCGGCAGGCTCTCGCCGACGGCAACCACGCGACGCTGCTCGGCGAGCTCCAGCAAAAAGCTCTCCAACTGCGCTTCCAGGTAGAGCCCGTGCCACAGTACCAAGTCGGCGCGCCCCATGGCCACGATGTCGCTCCGGGTCTGGCGATAAGCATGCGGGTCCACGCCCGGCCCCATCAAGGCCTGCACCTCGACCGCCGCGCCTCCCACTTGGCGCGCCGCATCCGCAATCATGCCCGTGGTCGTCACGACCGTCAGCGGGGTCTCAGCAACCGCAGCGGACCCGACCGCCAGGCCAAGACAGATCCCGAGGATTTCTCGCCGGCTCACCCAACCCATCATATCCAGCCTTCCGTTGACATACCCTAGGCGAATATGAAACTCAGTCGCACAAAGTCAATGCGCTTGAGAACGATTTGCAGAAATCGCTCGCTTGTGGGCAGCCCTCCCCGCTTGATATGGTTCCGGTCATGCCGCAGGACGACAGCGAAAACCGCCTCATGGCCATGGAAGACGGGCTGCGCTCCGCGGGCATCCGCCTGACGCGGCAACGCATGGCATTGCTGCAGGTGCTCGACGAGGCGGACGACCATCCCGACGCCAATGAACTGCATCGCCGCGCCCAGCAGGTCGATGCCTCGGTGTCCCTCGCCACGGTCTACCGCACGCTGTCGGTTCTCGAGGACAAGGGCATCGTGCAGCGTCACGCGTTCCAGGGCGCTCCAGCTCGCTTCGAGACCGCCGACACACCGCATCACGACCATATCATCGACATCGAGAGCGACGAGGTGGTCGAGTTCACCTCTCCAGAGATCGAGCGGCTGCAAAAGGAGATCGCCCGCGCCCATGGCTACGAGGTGGTCTCTCACCGGTTGGAGCTCTACTGCCGCAAGATCGATGGCGCGCGGCTGTCGGACGAGACCGACACCGCCGACGACTGACCGAGCTGCGGTGGCGGTGGCGACCCGTGGCGCCGTTAGCTCGGTGTTTACCGCCATCGATCTAAGCAACGGGGGCCTGGGAATTGGGCGAGGCCCTAAGAGTTCCATATGCGGATTGATAGCTTCACTGGCGCATTTGCCCGTTGTGATACTCGGGGCCGCAGTCTGTGGCGGTCCGGCTTGGTCTTCGCGTCCTCCCGCCCGGCCTCTTCGAACGCATTGCGCACAAGCTCTGAAGAAAGGACGATAAATGACCGCAGGCCAATCAGCCGTCGACCTACTGCGCGTGTCGCGGGAGGGCGCCACCAGGGTCTTCGAGATCTGCCTCCAGCGCGTCGATGTAGCCGTCGCGGAACAGTTAAAGACAGCCCTGCGCGCGGAAGCGGCAGGTGAACCGTGCGACATCCTGCTCGACATGCGGCAGATCGATTTTATCGACTCAAGCGGGCTCGGCGCGATCCTCGCCTTGCGAAAGTCCCTTGATCCCAGCCGGATCATTACGATGCGGCACACCCGCCCCTTTGTGCAAAAGGTGCTGCGCCTAACGCATCTGGACAAGGTTTTCGGTCAAGTTCCATAGCCCCCGGCTATCGGTCTAAGCGAGGCAATCAGCGGGGCTCCTCAGCGAAGTTAGCCAATGTCGACGCTCAGAATGGTTCGCCCCTGGAAAAAAAACTACTGCCCCACCACCACATTGATTGTGACGCCTGAGTGTCTCAGCAAATTCCTGACCTGCGGGCTCGGCAATCAACCGCCGGCTTCGGCAGTTGAGCCGACCTTACTTCGCTTGGATCTTGGCCGAGCGCGTCATTGAATGCGTACCACCAGACTATCATCCATGTTTGATAAGAATATTTTATTTCTATCAAAATTATAAAAACAAACCTTGAATATCCTGCTGATAAATAAATAGATATACGAACATAATCGATCTATATTTCGACATGAAAGATATCTTATTACTATCAGACTAGACTTCTGCCTTGCCATGCAAAAGAACCGGATGTTGAGCTGAGAACCCCGGGGCATGAGATGGGGAATGCCCAACCGCCTTCGGTGGCGCCAGGTCTTCGGGGTCTCGCCAGATTTTCTCTGGGGCGGGCAGGCGCGCGCCGAGGGGCTTGTCGGAACGGTTGCGGTTGCGGTTGCGCTGACCCAGCCGGTCGGCGCCTGCAGCTTCGCATGCGACGAAGCAAACGGGGAAACCCTGCAAAAGGCTACGATCGGCCTCAGACCCGCTCAAACCAGGTCGCCTGACACGTCCCTCCGTCAGGCTTATTCGCGACGTAACGGAAGATGTTGATTGCCTCCCTGTTGCGTGATAGCTTTCCACTGGATCGAAACTAAGGGCCTGTAAACATGTCTGCAATCAGCTATTCGAGCGCGATGATCTTCTGCGCGGCAGTTTCAATAGCCACTCCTGCAGGGGCACAGGTTATCAAGTATCCCACGTTTCCCGATCTGGCGCCAGACGCTAGTGAATTCATGTTTTCTTGCTCGTCCTGCCACGGCACAGACGCGAAAGGCGCGGGGTATTTGGCGCGTCATTTTCGCGATGTGAACCCCCCAGATCTGACGCAACTGGCGGCGAAGAATAACGGGGTTTTCCCAATCGAAACCGTGTTCGCCGTTATTGACGGGCGCAACGAAGTCGCAACCCATGGGCCGCGTCAAATGCCGGTATGGGGCGCGCGGTATTTGCTTGAAGAGACCCGGGACGGTCAACCCGACGAGTTGAGCGAACTGCGAGTGCGCAACCGCATCAACGTCTTGGTCCAATATCTTGTGTCGATCCAGGAGCCGATCTCGGCACAGTGACACTCAGTTCTTTGCTGTTAGATCTCGGCGACGATCTCATTTTAAAATACGCTGAGTATAGTCCGCAAGGGGGGCAAGTTTCCTGGAAACGCTTGCGCCCTTCCGTCGAAGTTCGTGCCGTGAACCTCCCCGTCACGTCGATTGCCAGATTCACGGATGTTTCCGAGGTCAGCGCGGTCGCTGACGAAGAACCTGCAGCGTAAGGCAGAGGACCCAACCAGATTGGCGCAGCGATCGGCGCAGGTCAGGGTGGCGACACATTCTCCTTCAAGGGTGCGACCCCACTTCACCGATCGGGAGCCTCCGAGGGCTACGAAAGCAACGAGGCGAACCGCCGCTTCAGTGCGTTTCGGCAGACAAGCATTCGCGATTTGCACCTCGTTCTCGGAACCTCCGTCGGGACGCCCGGCCAGAACACCGTCACGCTCACCATAGGCTTGAACCCTCCCGGGGCGGTCGTGCCCCTCCCGTTTCCCACGCCTCCGCTGCTGACTAGACTGGGCGCGCTCGTCGGGCTCAGCAGGGCTTTCGGCGTGGATGCCTGCAAAACAGCATGCTAAAATACTGGTAAACTCATAGTATTTTGGAAATTTTAGCTTTTTCACCATCACTTATATAATGAAGTCGCGCTCTGAAACTAATTTTTTCACCCCTCGTCGGTATTGATATTACTCATGCGACAAAGGACAAGCGGACAGCGCAGCAGCCGCCGCGCCGCCCTGGCGGCCAACCGGCTTGCAGACTTCGTCCAACAGGTTGGGGGCCGCCATTGGACAGCCCCCCCA
>JBHJGY010000044.1:0-32270 GCA_050331335.1 Pikeienuella sp. | reverse complement strand
GGCTGGACGCGGCCGGCGCTGGGTTCTAAGAGCGCGCGATCCGCGGCCCGAGGGGCCGGCGGCGCGCGAGTTGCAAGGGCCGCGATCGGCGCGAGCAGTTCAGGGGGCCCTCCTAGGGCCTACCGGACGATGGCCTTGGCGAACGCGGCCGACGCGACCGCGACCGCAAACGCGGCGGGAGGCCCGGCGCGCAAGCCGCGGCTCGTGATGAAGTTCGGCGGCACATCGGTGGCGGATCTCGACCGCATTCGCGCCGCCGCTGCCAAGGTCAAGCGCGAGGCGGCGGCGGGATACGACGTTTGCGTCGTCGTGTCCGCTATGGCCGGCGAGACCAACAAGCTCGTCGGCCTGGTCGGCCAGGCGGCGGCGCCCCCTGAAGCGAACCATGCCGGCCTTTACGACGCCCGCGAATACGACGCCATCGTCGCCTCCGGCGAGCAGGTGACCTCGGGATTGATGGCGCTCGTGCTGCAGGAGTTCGGGGTGCCGGCGCGCTCCTGGCAGGGCTGGCAAATTCCGATCCGTTGCTCCGGGTTGCACGGCGCGGCGCGGATCCTTGAGATCGAGACCCAGGCGCTTGCCCGGAAATTCAGCGAGGGGCTGCACGCCGTGGTGGCCGGCTTCCAAGGCATCGGACCGGATGGTCGCATCGCCACCTTGGGCCGCGGCGGCTCCGACACCACGGCGGTGGCGCTCGCTGCTGCCCTTGGGGCGGAGCGCTGCGACATCTACACCGATGTCGAAGGCGTCTACACCACCGATCCGCGCATCGAGCGGCAGGCCCGCAAGCTCGACCGGATCGCTTATGAGGAAATGCTGGAGCTCGCCTCGCTCGGTGCAAAAGTGCTCCAGACCCGGTCGGTCGAGCTCGCCATGCGCTACCGTGTGCGGCTTATGGTGCGTTCGAGCTTCTCCGACGACCCCGGAACGCTCGTCTGCGACGAGGAGGAAATCATGGAACAGAACGTCGTCTCTGGCGTCGCCTTCAGCCGCGACGAAGCGAAGCTGACCCTCGTCAAGGTCAACGACCAGCCGGGCGTTGCCGCGAAGATCTTCGGGCCTCTGGCCGAGCAGGGCGTCAACGTCGATATGATCGTTCAAAACATCGGCACCGATCGGACCGGCGGCGAGGACGGGACCACCGACATGACCTTCTCTGTCGCGCTCTCCGAGGTCGCCCGCGCCCGCGCGGCGCTCGAGGGGGCGAAGGAGCAGATCGGTTACGAGGATCTGATCGTTGACGACGAGGTGGCGAAGGTGTCGGTCGTTGGCATCGGGATGCGCTCGAATGCCGGCGTCGCCCAGCGGATGTTCGCCGCGCTTGCCGACGAGAACATCAACATCAAGGTTATCACCACCTCAGAGATTAAGGTGAGTGTGCTGATCGACCGCTGGTATCTCGAACTCGCCGTGCGCGCGCTCCATGACGTCTTCGGGTTGGAGGGCGGCCCCACAGGTGCCGCGGCTGCCATGGACGGGGCCTGAGCCGACCGACGGATAAGGCGGGGGCGCGCCGGAAAAGGGGAGGCTCAGATGCCCGTTCAGGGCTGGGGGCAGACAGGAGGCGATAGCGGCGGCGCGCGCGCGCTTCTGAGGGCGCTCAGGAACGTGATGGCCGGCCCCGGCGATGGCCAGCAGCGGCTCGACCGGGTTGTGCGCCTGGTTGCGTCCAACATGGCGGCCGAGGTTTGCTCGATCTATCTCAAGCGTGACGAGCGAACGCTCGAGCTTTGCGCGACCGAGGGGCTCAAGCCCGAGGCGGTGCACAGTGCGCGGCTGCGCGTCGGCCAGGGCCTCGTCGGGCGGATCGCCGAACGCGCAGCCCCTTTCGCCACCGATGATGCCCAGAGTGCGCCGGGCTTTCGCTACATCCCGGAGACCGGCGAGGAGATTTACCGCTCCTTCGTGGGCGTCCCGATCCAGCGGCTGGGCGAAGTGATGGGCGTCCTGGTCGTGCAGAATGCCAGCGCCCGCCGCTACACCGATGACGAGATCGAGGCGCTTGAGGTCGTCGCGATGGTGATTGCCGAGATGGCGGAGGCCGGCGCCTTCCTCGGGTCGGATGGGATTGTCGCCCAAGCCGGCCGGCGCCGCGGTCCTGTCCTGATCGAAGGCGCCGGGGCGTCGGAGGGGCTGGCGGAGGGCGTGGTGCACCTGCACGAGCCGCGCCTCGTCGTCTTCGACCCCGTGGCCGAGGATGTAGAGACCGAGCGCGCCCGACTTGCCGGTGCCATAGAGGCCTTGCGGGAGGATCTGGACGCGCTGATCTCCGCCGATGCGATCGGCCATCAGGGCGAACCGCGGGACATCCTCGAGACCTATAGGATGTTCGCCAACGACAAGGGATGGATGCGCCGGCTCGATCAGGCGATCGACTCAGGGCTCGCCGCCGAGGTGGCCGTCGAGAAGGTTCAGTCGGCGGCCCGGGCGCGGATGGAGCGGGTGTCCGAGCCCTATCTCCGAGAGCGGCTGCAGGACCTTGACGATTTGGCAAACCGGCTTCTGCGCTATCTCGTCGGGCGCAAGGAGGGCGATGAGATCCCGGAGAATGCGATCCTCGTCGCCCGCAATATCGGGCCGGCGGATGTCCTCGAACATAAGGCGAAGATCAAGGCGCTGGTGCTCGAGGAAGGGGCGCTGTCGTCCCATGCTTCGATCGTCGCCCGGTCGCTCGCGATCCCCATGGTGATCCAGGCCGAGCGCGTGACCCGGGATGCCAATCCGGGCGACCGGATCGTCGTCGACGGTGAGGGGGGGCGCATCCATCTCCGCCCGCGGTCCTCGGTTCTCGAGGCTTTCCGAGAGAAGCTCGCGCTCGACGAGCAGGCCCGCGTGGTCTATCGGGGTCTCACAACGAAATCCGCCACCACGCAGGACGGCGCAACGGTTGCGCTCAAAATGAATGCGGGGCTTTTGGCGGACCTGCCCTCGCTCACGGCCTCCGGCGCAGAGGGTGTGGGCCTGTTCCGCACCGAGCTCCAGTTCATGATCCGCGGGACGCTTCCCGGACGCGAAACCCAAGCGCGTCTTTACGGCCGCGTGCTCGACAGCGCACATGGTCAGGAGGTGATTTTCCGCACCCTCGATATCGGGTCCGACAAGATCCTTCCTTTCATCCGCCGGCGCGAGGAGCCCAACCCCGCGCTCGGATGGCGGGCGATCCGCGTGGCGCTCGACCGACCGCGACTCTTTCGGATGCAGATCCAGGCGCTGATCAAAGGCGCGGCCGGGCGACCGCTGTCGGTGATGTTCCCGATGATTACCGAGGCCCACGAGTTCTTCGCCGCGCGCGACCATCTTCTGGGCGAGGTGGAGCGGCTGGCCGGGCTCGGCTATCCGCGGCCGGAGCGTCTCTTGATCGGCATGATGCTCGAGGTGCCGTCGCTGGCCTATGCGCCGGACCGGCTCTTCACGGAGGCCGATTTCGTGTCGGTCGGCGGGAATGACCTGGCGCAGTTTTTCTTCGCTGCGGACCGCGAGAACGAGCTGGTTCGAAAGCGCTACGATACGCTTAACTTCTCCTATCTGAGGTTTCTGCGCGAGATCGTTCACCGTTGCGAGGCCAACGGCACTCGGTTGTCCTTCTGCGGCGAGGCGGCGGGGCGGCCGCTCGAGGCGGTGGCCCTGGCCAGCGTGGGGTTCCGAGAGCTGTCGATGCGGCCCGCTTCCATCGGCCCGGTGAAGCGGTTGCTCCGAGCGGTCGATCTCGGGGCCGTGCTCGATGTCCTGGCGGTCGCGGAGGCCACTGGCACGCCCTCGGCGCGGCGCGCCCTGCTTGATTGGGCCGAGACCCGCACCTTGCCCCTGTGAGCCTGGAGGCGCAGGGCGATCCGCGTCTCGGGCGGCGGATTTAGAAGGCGGTCGATCCCCGCCGCGCCCGACGTTTTGCAGGGTCGCCCTTCGGCTGGGACATATCGCGGCGACGCCCGTGCGCCGTTGTCGCACGACCGCTGCGTCGCTAGACCATACTATAAGCAAAGAATGTGGGCGCAGGCCCCGCTCGAGTTGAGGAGATGCGCCATGGACATGCCGACCCCAAATCAGGCGGTTCTCGCCAAACGCGACGTGTTAGTGGCCGATTTGACCGCAGTGCTCGGGCCGGAGGCTGTCATCTCGGCGGCTGAGGAACTCAGAGCCTATGAATGCGATGGGTTAACCGCCTATGCCTGCCCGCCGATGGCCGTCGCCCTGCCGCGGACCACACAGGAGGTGGCTGAGGCGATGCGGATCTGCGCGCGGCACGGCGCCCCGGTCGTGCCCCGCGGCGCTGGCACATCGCTCGCCGGTGGCGCGATGCCCACCGCGGACAGCGTGGTAATCGGCGTTGCGCGGCTGAATCGCGTGCTGGAGCTCGATACCGCGGCGCGCGCCGTCAGGGTTGAGACGGGCATCACCAATCTCGCCGTCACCCAGGCGGTCGCGGCCGAGGGGTTCTTCTACGCGCCGGACCCGTCCTCACAGCTCGCTTGCGCCATCGCCGGCAACATTGCGATGAATTCCGGCGGGGCGCATTGCCTCAAATACGGCGTGACCTCGAACCATCTCCTGGGCGTCACCTTCGTTACCGCAGAGGGAGAGATCGTCGAGATCGGCGGTCCCGCCGGGCCTGGCGAGGGTTACGACCTTCTTGGCGTGATTTGCGGCTCGGAGGGCCAACTCGGGATGGTGACCGAAGCCTGGTTGCGCATCCTCCCCCAGCCTGAGGGCGCGCGCCCCGTGCTGGTGGGCTTCGACAGCGCGGAGACGGCCGGCGCCTGCGTGGCCGATATCATCCGCTCGGGCGTCATCCCGGTTGCGATCGAATACATGGACAAGCCCGCGATCCACGTGACCGAGCGCCACGCCAAGGCCGGTTACCCGCTGGATGTCGAAGCGTTGCTCATCGTCGAGGTTGAGGGGTCTCAGGCCGAGATCGCCGAGCAACTCGGGCGCATCCGCCAGGTGGTCGACGCCCATGCGCCGCTTGTGGTGCGCGAGAGCGGCTCCGCGGAGGAGAGCGCGGCGATCTGGTTGGGGCGTAAATCGGCCTTCGGGGCGGTGGGCGCGCTGGGCGACTACATCTGCCTCGATGGCACGGTGCCGGTCGGCGAGCTGCCAAAGGTGCTCAAGCGCACCGCGGAGGAAGCGGAGCGGTTCGGCCTGCGTGTGGCCAATGTCTTCCATGCGGGCGACGGCAACATGCACCCGTTGATCATCTTCGACGCAAATGCCCCGGGGCAGCTCGAGACCGCAGAAGCGCTGGGCGCCGAGTTGCTCAAGATTTGCGTCGAGCATGGCGGTTGTTTGACCGGTGAGCATGGCGTGGGCATCGAAAAGCGCGACCTGATGCAGCATCAGTTCTCGGCGGACGATCTAGAGGTCCAGATGCGGGTCAAAGACGTGTTCGACCCCGACTGGCGCCTCAATCCAGCGAAGGTTTTCCCGCTCGCCGTCTCCGCCGCCCGGCGCGGCTGTTGAGCCAAGGGAGCGCGCGCGATGCTCTCTCCCGGCAGCGAGGTCGAGTTGGCCGAGGCGGTCGCTGCGGCCGCTGGCGCCGGCCAACCGCTTGAGATCAAAGGCGGGGGTACCCGTCTCGCGCTCCAACGCCCGGTACAGGCGGCGCAGACCCTCTCGGTCGCAGGTCTCTGCGGGATCACCAGATACGAGCCGGGGGCGCTCACCTTGGTGGCCCGCGCCGGCACCGCGCTGGCCGAGATCGACGCGGCGCTCGCGGGCGAGGGGCAGCGGTTGGCCTTCGAGCCGCCGGACCACAGGGCGCTGCTGGGCAGCACCGGGGCGCCGACGTTGGGCGGGGTGGTTGCCGCCGGGCTGGCGGGTCCCCGGCAAGTCCAGTGTGGCGGCTGCCGCGACGCGCTGCTCGGCTTGCGCTTCGTCACCGGGTCCGGCACCGTGATCTCCAATGGCGGCCGGGTGATGAAGAACGTCACCGGCTACGACCTCGTGAAGCTTTTGTGCGGCAGTTTCGGGACGCTCGGCGTGCTTTCGGAAATCTGTGTGAAGACGGATCCGCTTCCCGAGCGGGAGTTAACCCTGGTCTGGCGGGATCTGTCGGAGGCGGACGGGATAGCGGCTCTCGCCGCGGCATTGGCAACCCCCTTCGGCGTCACCGGTGCGGCGCATCTGCCGGCGGAGCTCGCCGAGTCTGGCGGCGCGCAGACGCTGATCCGGCTTGAGGGACTGACCGATCAAGCGGCGTACCGGGCCTCTCGGCTCACGGCAGCGCTTGCTGGCTTCGGCGTGCCCGAGACCCTGGAGGGGGATGTCCAGGCATCGGCTTGGGCGGCGATCCGAGACGTCGCACCCTTTGCCGGGCGGGCTGGGGCGGTTTGGCAGCTGGCGCTCAGGCCAGGGACAGCGGCCGAGGCGGTGGCCGAGCTCAGGGCGGCGGGGGCGGTGGCGGCCCTCTATGACCTCGGCGGCGGGCGTGTCTGGCTCCTGGTTCCAGAGTCGGCGGAGGCAATGGCGGGACCGGTTCGCGCCGCTGCGGCGTCCCGCGGCGGCAATGCGCGGCTTGTCCGGGCTTCGGCGCCCCTGCGCGCGGCCTACGCGGCCCCGAGCCCCGACGCGCCCGCGCTCGCCCGAATTGCGGCGGGGCTTCGGGCCAAGTTCGACCCTGCGGGTATCCTCAATCCTGGTCGCATGGGCGCGTGAAGGGGATGCCGGACGCCTACGACTTCTGGGCAGCACGGTTGCCACGGGAGGATCTGTTGGCGATCGATGATTTTTGGCGCCGCTTCGAGCCCCTGGCGCCGAGGATCGCACGGTTCTTTCGCGGTTTGCTGCCCGGCCTGGACGTGGATCGTGAGCTGCGGAACGCGCTCGGGCCGCTTGCCGAGCGGGTGGTCGGGGATTTCGAATTCGCCCCGGACGGTGCCATCGTTTTGGTGCTGACCCCTGAACTTTATCACAGCCGGCGCATGTTGGCACGGGCGCTCGTCGACCGGGCGCCCGATCTCGTCGGCTGGCGGATGCGCGACGCGCGGTGGCCGGTGGCCGGCGTTACCGAGGCGGTTAAGGCGATCCTCGACCGCAGCCGAGCCGATGCGATTGCGGTCGAGGAGATAACCGTCCGCCGGGGTGCGCACCGGCTTGTGGAACTCACAGCGGTCGGCCAAGGGGATCCTCAGTTCATCGCCGACCAGGCGGGGGTGATCTTCTCGGTTCTGCTCGGTGAGCGCGCCGATCAGGACTGGCTTGGCACCTGCAACGGTCGGGCGCGGCGTGAGCGTCCGTTCCGAGTATCCATCGCGCTGCGTCAGCGACCGCAGCGACGGGCCGATCAGTGGCTGGGTCCGTTCCGCGCAGCGGCGCTCTCAGCGATCGAGAGTTTCGAGGCGGATCGGCCTCAGACGGCGTTCGGCGAGAAGCCGATGCTCGTCGAGGACTGCGCGACTTTCCGGTTGCGCCCGATCGGGTCCGACCCGCTGCGCCGGCACGACGCCATGACCTATCAAACCCGGTATCGCGCCCTGACCGCCGCGCGGCTCGCTGGGGTGAAGATAACAGGGCTCCGCTTCTCCCGCTTCGGTGAGATCTTCTGCGGCTTGAAGATCCGCCGCGCGCCGCCCCATCCCTTCGATGAGGTGGCCGACATCGCGTCGCTGGGCACCAAGCTGGAGGATGTGCTGATGGTGACCGGGATCGGCGGGCTGATCGGCCGCGCCTCTGGGGTGGAGCATGTTTATCTCGACCTTGCCCTGGTCGATCTCGAGCGGGCGGTCGAGGTTCTCCGCAGCGCCCTGCAGCGCGAAGGGCTGGTCGGCCCCGCCTGGCTGATATTCGACGATGCAGGGCTCGAGGACCATTATCTTCCGCTGACAGCCAAGACGCCAGAGAGCCCCGCGCTTGCCGTCTAGGGCAGCCGCCGGACCGAGAGAGGGAACAAAGCCCATGCAGACGAGCTTCACCGAGGCGCAACTGCGCGACAGCGCCACTGCCCGCTCGAACGAGATCCTGCGCAAATGCGTCCACTGCGGCTTCTGCACCGCGACCTGCCCGTCCTATGCCGTGCTCGGCGACGAACTCGACAGCCCGCGCGGGCGCATCTACCTGATCAAGGAGATGCTCGAGAACGACCGCCCCGCGGATGCGCATACGGTCAAACATATCGACCGCTGCCTTTCCTGCCTCGCCTGCATGACCACCTGCCCGTCCGGCGTGCACTATATGCATCTGGTCGATCACGCCCGCGAATACATCGAGCGGACCTACCGCCGTCCCTTCGCCGACCGGGCGCTGCGCTGGATCCTGCGACAGATCTTGCCCTATCCGACCCGGTTCCGCTTTGCGATGGCCGGCGCGATCCTTGCCAAGCCGTTCCGCCGGTTGGTGCCTGGCAAGCTCGGGGCGATGATCGAGCTCGCCCCGCCGCGCATCCATGGGCCCGCCCGGCATGACGATCCGCAAGTCCACCCCGCCCAGGGCGCCCGCAAGGGACGGGTGGCGCTGCTGACCGGCTGTGCCCAGCGGGCGCTGGAGCCGCAAATCAACGCGGCGACGATCAGGCTCGTCACCCGCCTGGGCTACGATGTGGTGATCGCCAAGGGCATCGGCTGCTGTGGGGCGTTGGTCCACCATATGGGCAAGACGGAGCTGGGGCACGCGGCGGCGGGCCGCAACATCCGCGCATGGTCTGCGGAGATCGCGGGGGAGGGTCTCGATGCGATTATCGTCAACACCTCGGGCTGCGGCACGACGGTCAAGGACTATGGCTGGATGATGCGCGAGACGTCCTTGGCCGCTGAGGCTGAGCGGGTGGCGGGGCTGGCCTGCGACATCTCCGAATTCCTCGAGCGGGTGGGGATTGGCGAGGCCGCGCAGGCGCTGCCGCTGAAGCTCGCCTACCACGCTGCCTGCTCGCTTCAACACGGGCAGAAGGTAACGAAGGCCCCGAAATCACTCCTCAAAGCAGCGGGATTCCGGTTGGTCGAGCCGGTGGAGGGCCATCTGTGCTGCGGCTCCGCCGGCACATACAATTTGCTGCAGCCGAAAATCGCCGGAGAGCTCCGCGACCGGAAGGTGGCCAATCTCGACCGGACGGGCGCTGAGGCGATCGCTGCCGGCAATATCGGCTGCATCATGCAGATCGGCGCCAAGAGCGCGGCGCCTGTGGTGCACACGGTTCAGTTGCTCGATTGGGCGACCGGGGGGCCGGCTCCTGAAGCCCTCGCCGATGTGATCGCCCGACATCGCGAAGGGGGCCGCGCTGAGGCTCGTGCCCCGGCTCCCCGCGCCCTATGTTAGCGGGTATGTCGCGCAACGTTTTCGGCCAGCTCACCCGCTCCCCTCGCCGTCTGCTGCGTGCCGCGGCAGGCTTGGCCTTAGCCGGGGCGCTCTCGGTGCAGGCCGCGGGCGCCGCGCGCGCCGAGCCGCTGGAGATGTTCGAACTCAGGCGAATGCTCACCGCAGAAGAGCATAAGGCTTGGAAGGGCGTCGGGCGGGTCAATGTCGCGAATTTTTCCGAACGGGGCATGTGCACCGGGACCTTGATCGCCCCGGATCTCGTCTTGACCGCAGCGCATTGCGTGATCTCGGAGCGGACCGGCGAGGTCTACCCGCCGGGCAATGTGCATTTCGCCGCCGGATGGCGCATGGGCGTCGGTGTGGGACACAGCCGAGCCAAGAGCATCGCCGTCCATCCGGCCTATGACTATCGCGGCGTCGTCGATCTCGCCCGGATCGGCTCTGATGTTGCGCTCATTCGCCTTGCGCTGCCGATCCCCGACGAGGCCGCCTCGGCCTTTCCGATAGGTCCAGCGGCACTGGCCCGGTCCCGTCTGACCCTGATCAGCTACCGTCGCGACCGGGCCCATGCGTTGACGCGGCAAGAAGGCTGTGACCTCAAGGGGATCCGGAACGGCGTGATGGCGCTCGGCTGCGACGTCACCTTCGGTGCGTCTGGCTCGCCGCTCTTCGCTGAGATCGATGGGGAGGTGCGCGTCGTTGCTGTGATCTCGGCGATGAGCGCCATCGGCGCGCAGCCGATCGCTTGGGCGGTGGCGGTGGATGCGGCACTGCCCGAGGTGCTCGCCATCCTCGACTGAGCCTCTTGACGCAGGCGCGGGGCTTTCCCACCTGACGACTGCGGATGGCCGACAACCGGCGCCGCAACCCAGATCCGCCCGATGACGGGGGATCGTCCCGGACAATCGCTTCGATCAGGAGGATATCCATGCGTAATGTCGATCTCACCCCACTCTACCGCTCCACCGTCGGCTTCGACCGGTTGGCCTCGATGCTCGACCAGATCATGAGCCACGATGTGAGTGCGCCGACCTATCCGCCCTACAACATCGAGAAGCTTGGCGATGACGCCTATCGGATCACCCTTGCGGTGGCCGGTTTCTCCGAGCGCGATCTCGCCATCGAGGTCAAGGAGGGCACCTTGACCGTCACCGCGACCAAGCGGGAAGCGGCGGACAGCGCGCGCCCCGTCTATCTGCACCGCGGCATCGCCGAGCGCGGCTTCGAACGCCGGTTCCAACTCGCCGATCATGTGAAGGTGCAGGGCGCGAGCCTTGAGCATGGTCTGCTGCATATCGATCTTGTGCGCGAGGGCCCCGAGGAGCTGCGCCCACGTAATGTTGCGATCAGCAGCGGTCCTGCGCCGAGCGCCATCGAAGGCTGAGTTCCCTCCCGCTGAGCGCGATACGGCAAGGCGCCCGCTCCCCGACAGGGGCGCGGGCGGTTTCACGCCTGCTTGGACCGCGTCATGGGCCCCGTTCTTGGTAATTCCGCTTGACCCCAGCGGCGCCCTTCGGTCCAATTCTCAGGCGCGCTGAGTTGCGCAGCTTGCGATCCCGGCCAGCAGAGCACGGGACGCTAGGGAGGCCACGATGGGTGTCGAGACAGGGGGTCGGGGGACCGAGCCCCAGACATTCCCCGCATTTCTGCTCGAGAACGCGACCCGGCGTGCCGCCCGGATCGCAAGCCTCGAGAAGGATCTCGGCATTTGGCAAAGCTGGACCTGGTCCGAGGTCCATGACGAGACCCGCGCGCTCGCCTTAGGGCTCGTGACCCTTGGGCTCGCCCCGGGAGACCGGATGGCGATCATCGGCACCAATCGCCCTCGGCTCTACTGGGCCGTGGTTGCCTGCCAAATGGCCGGAGGCGTGCCCGTTCCAGTCTATCAGGACAGTGTTGCCGAGGAGATGGCCTTCGTCCTCGATCATTGCGAGGCCCGCTTCGTTCTTGTCGAGGACCAGGAGCAGGTGGACAAGGTGCTCTCTGTGGTCGAGCGACTGCCTGGGGTGGCGCAGATCATTTACGAGGATGCCCGTGGGCTGAGAAACTACGATCATTCCACGCTGCACGCCTATCGCGAAGTGCAAAAGCTCGGCCGTGCGGCAGAGGCCGAACAGGGCCCGGCGATGGATGCGCGGATTGCCCGGATGCAAGGTGCCGACACCTGCGTGATGCTCTACACCTCTGGCACCACGGGCAAGCCCAAGGGCGTTGTTCTCTCCCATGACAATATCCTCAAAACGGCGCGGGCGGCCGCAGAGTTCGACGGTCTGCGCGAGACCGACTCGATGCTCGCCTATCTGCCGCTGGCCTGGGTGGGGGATTTCATCTTCTCGATGGGTCAGGCTTATGTGGTGGGCTTTGCCGTCGCCTGCCCGGAGAGCGCGGATACCATGCATGCCGATTTGCGCGAGATCGGGCCGACCTATTTCTTCGCGCCGCCGCGGATCTTCGAGAGCCTGCTCACCATGGTGACCATCCGCATCGAGGATTCGGGCGGGACCAAGCGCTGGCTCTATCGGCTGTTTATGGAACATGCGCGCGCCATGCAGGCGCAAGGCGGCGCCCGCACCCGCTGGGATCGGTTTCTCTGCGCGCTTGGCGAGTTGGTGATCTACGGCCCGCTCAAGAATGTTCTGGGCATGAGTCGCGTTCGCGTGGCCTACACCGCGGGCGAGGCGATCGGCCCGGATCTCTTCGCCTTCTACCGCTCGATCGGGGTGCCGCTAAAGCAGCTCTACGGCCAGACCGAGGCCTCCGTCTTTATCACCCAGCATCCCCATGACGCGGTGGACCCGGAGACCGTGGGCGTGCCGACCCCCGGCGTCGAGATCGATATTCGCCAGGGCGGCGAGGTGTTCTATCGCTCGCCCGGGGTCTTCGTGGAGTACTACAAGAACCCGATCGGGACGGCGGAGACCAAGGACGCCGATGGCTGGGTCGCCACCGGGGATGCGGGGTTCATCGACGAGCGCACCGGCCAGCTCCGGATCCTCGATCGGGCGAAAGATGTCGGCAAGCTGGCAGATGGTGCGCTCTTTGCGCCCAAATACATCGAGAACAAGCTGAAATTTTTCCCCCATATCCTAGAGGCCGTGGTCTTCGGTCACGGGCGCGCTGAAGTGATGGCAATGATCAACATCGATCTTGCCGCGGTAGGCAACTGGGCGGAGCGCAATTACATCTCATATGCCTCGTACCAGGAACTGAGTCAGCATCCGCGCGTCCTCGAGATCATCGCCGAGCATGTCCGCGACGCGAACCGCGCGCTCAGCAACGACCCGATGCTTTCGGGCTGTCAGATCACGCGGTTCCTGGTGCTGCACAAGGAACTCGACGCCGATGACGGCGAGCTAACCCGGACGCGCAAGGTCCGCCGCCGCTTTATCGCCGAAAAGTTCGACGATCTGGTCGAGGCGCTCTATGGCGGCGCGGAAGAGGTGACGACGCAGACCGAGGTCACCTATGAAGACGGGCGTAAAGGGGCGATCCGCGCCATTCTCAAGATCTGCAAGGCCGAGACGTTCCCGGTCTCCGTGCGCCCGACCGCCGAGGCGGCGGCATGAGCCGCTCCGTCGCCGAGGTGGCGCGCGACGACGCGAGCTATGCCGCCCAGGAAGCGGACCATGGCATCGCGCCCCGCCAAATCGGCCAGGTTTTGTTGGAGCTGCGCGGCATCACCTTGCGCTTCGGCGGCGTCACGGCCCTCACCGCTGTCTCGTTCGACATTCGCGAAGGCGAGATCCGCGCCATTATCGGGCCGAACGGCGCTGGCAAGTCGTCGATGCTCAACGTGATCAATGGCTTCTACCACCCGCAGGAGGGCGAGATCGTCTTCCGTGGCAAGAAGCGCGGACGGCTGCGCCCGCATCAGATCGCCCGCCAGGGGCTCGCCCGTACCTTTCAAAACATCGCGCTTTTCAAGGGGATGTCGACGCTCGACAACATCATGACCGGCCGTCTGACCAAGATGCGCCGGGGGCTGCTATGGCAGGCGCTCTGGGTGGGGCCGGCCGAGCGCGAGGAAATCCGCCACCGCGAGGCGGTTGAGCGGATCATCGACTTCCTCGAGATCCAGCACATCCGCAAGACGCCGGTGGGCCGGCTTCCTTATGGGCTGCAGAAGCGGGTCGAACTCGGCCGGGCGCTCGCCGCGGAGCCAAAGCTGTTGCTGCTCGACGAGCCGATGGCGGGGATGAATGTAGAGGAGAAGGAGGACATGTGCCGCTTCATCCTCGATGTGAATGACGAGTTCGGCACCACCATCGTGTTGATCGAGCACGACATGGGCGTGGTGATGGATCTCGCCGATCGGGTCGTCGTGCTCGACTATGGCCGCAAGATCGGCGACGGGATGCCCGACGAGATCCGCCGCAACCAGGACGTCATCGACGCCTATCTCGGGGTGCCGCACGATGACTGACCTGCTGTTCTTCTTCGAAGTGGTGATCTCGGGGCTCTTGGCGGGCGTGATGTATGCGCTCGTGGCGCTCGGCTTCGTGCTGATCTTCAAGGCTTCCGGGGTGTTCAACTTCGCCCAAGGGGTGCTGGCGCTTTTCGCCGCGCTCACGCTCGTCGGCTTCCAGAGCGGGCAGGTGCCCTTCGCCCATCTGATCAACGCAATCTTCGGCACCGACATCCACCACTTCGCCGATGGCGGGTTACCCACAGTCGCGGCCTTAGTGCTGACGCTCGTGACGATGATCGCACTCGCCTGGGTGATCGTCCGGGTGATCTTCGAGCCCTTGGTCAATCAGCCGGGGATCATCCTGTTCATGGCCACCATAGGCCTCGCCTTCGTCCTGGAGGGGGTGGGCGACGTGATGTGGGGGGCGGATGTCAAGCCGCTCGATGTCGGGCTGCCGGAGAATGAGCCGTCTGAATTCCTGATCGACACCACGGGTCTGTTCCTGTCCAAGCTCGAGATCTCGGCCGCGGTCGTGGCGATCTTGCTGGTCGCTGCCCTGACGCTGTTCAGCCAGTATACGGCGATGGGTCGCGCGCTGCGGGCGGTGGCCGACGACCACCAGGCGGCGCTGTCGGTCGGCATTTCGTTGACAACGATCTGGTGGATCGTCTGGTCGGTGGCGGGCATCGTCGCGCTGGTGGCCGGCATCATGTGGGGAGCGAAATCCGGTGTGCAGTTTTCGCTGTCGTTGATCGCTTTGAAAGCGCTGCCGGTGCTGATGCTGGGGGGCTTCACCTCGATCCCGGGCGCCATCGTTGGCGGGTTGATCATCGGGGTCGGGGAGAAGCTCTTCGAGTTCTATATCGGCCTGCCCTATCTCGGCGGCGCGACGGAAAACTGGTTCGCCTATATGCTGGCGTTGGTTTTCCTCTTGTTCCGCCCGCAAGGTCTCTTCGGTGAACGCATCATCGAGAGGGTTTGAGTGATGGCACACCGCTCCCGCATCGGCGTGATCGTGATCGATTGTCAGACGGCGGATCTCGCGCCCGCCTGCGACTTCTGGAAGACAGCGCTCGGGGCTACGGGGAAGGTCGATGACGACGGGAGATACGCAGTGTTGGCCGACCGCCAGGGCTATCCGAAGATCCTGCTCCAAGCGGTCGATCATGCCCCGCGCATCCATCTCGACATCGAGACCGACGACCGCGAAGCCGAGGCCGCTCGGCTCGAGGGGCTGGGCGCCAAGCGCATTGGCGCGGTGACGTCCTGGATCGTGATGGAGGCGCCGACAGGCCATCGGTTCTGCCTTGTCGGGCCTCAGGGCGATGACTTCCCTGGCGATGCGCAGGTCTGGGGGATCAACCCGTGAAGAGGTCCCCGAGCCATTCCTTCAGGGCGCCGATGGCGAGCACGAGCAGCGCAACCGGGATAAGAACCGGCGACAGCGCTGCGAAGGCGACGGCCCCGATGGCGAGGCCCGCGATGGCGAAGGCCAAGACCGAGCTGATGGACATCTCCTCTGTGACCGAGAGTACGGTGCCGGCTGCCGCCGCGATGACACCGACGCTCCCCACGAGCAGCTGGAGTGACCGATTGATCTCGTCGAGCAAGAAAAGCCCCGCGCCCGCTGCGATCACCACGACGAAAATGAGCGCCCAAAGCGCGGTCGAGATGCCTGCGGTCCTTTCCGGCGGGGGCCGTCTGTCCGCCAAGAGCTTGGCCTTTGCCGCTTCGAATTCTGCCGCCGACAGCGTGCCCTCGTCGTGCTGGCGTTTCAGGGCCGCGATCTCATCGCTGATTTTCATCGTGGGGTCCTTTCCGATTCCTGTCCGAGAGGTCCCCTGATGCTCTACCGAGAGGCCGGCGAGTTTAAAACCTCTTACGCTGCCGATCACGCGACCTTCCCCATCCGCTTCGACCACTGGCGTTTTTGGGGCATAATCGCGGTCGCCTTCCTTGTTGTGCCGTTTCTTGTCGACGACTACTGGGAGAAGGCGATCTTCTTACCCTTCTTCTGCTATGCGCTGGCGGCGATAGGGCTCAACATTTTGACAGGCTATTGCGGGCAGGTCTCGCTCGGCACCGGCGGTTTTATGGCGGTGGGGGCCTATGGGGCCTATAAGTTTATGACAGGGCTCGACATCAGATGGGAGGATGCGGCCGGCGTGGAGGTGGTGCTGCTCGACCTGCCGCCGCTCGACATCGTCTCCGCCACCCTCCTCGGCGGGCTTTGCGCCGCGCTGGTGGGCGTCCTCTTCGGGCTCCCGTCGCTGCGGATCAAGGGGTTCTACCTAGCTGTGGCGACGCTTGCCGCGCAGTTCTTCCTGGTCTGGCTCTTCAACAAATGGGAGTGGGCCTACAACTTCTCCGCCACCGGCCAGATTACCGCGCCCCAGACCACGCTGATGGGCGTCCCCGTCACCGGGGCCAATGCGCCGCCCTGGGCGACCTATCTCGTCGGGTTGTCGTTCCTCTTCGTCTTCGGTTGGGCGGCGCGCAATCTCGTCCGCGGGCGGATCGGCCGGTCCTGGATGGCGATCCGCGACATGGACATCGCCGCCGAGATCATCGGCGTGAACCCGCTTTTGACCAAACTCTCGGCCTTTGCGGTGTCCTCCTTCTACATTGGCATGGCCGGGGCGCTCTACTTTGCCGTCTGGCAAGGCGCGGCCGAGCCCACCGAGGCGTTCTCGATCGACCAGTCCTTCGAGGTGCTCTTCATGATCATCATCGGCGGCCTCGGGTCGATCTTCGGCTCGCTGATCGGGGCGGCCTTCATTGTGCTGCTGCCGGTTCTGTTCAAGAACCTTTTCGTCGGCGCGCTGGGCCTGCCGACGGATCTCGCCGAGCATCTCCAGATCATCACCTTGGGCGCGCTGATCATCTTTTTCTTGGTCAAGGAGCCGCACGGGATCGCCGCCCTTTGGCGGACCGGTAAGGAGAAGCTGCGGCTCTGGCCGTTCCCCCATTGAGGGGGGCGGCGCGCGACAACCATAAAATCAAACAGGGAGGACCAACATGGTAAAACACATTCTCGGGGCGGCGCTGGCCGCGGCCCTCGCGACCCCTGCGGCGGCGGATCTCGTGATCCCCTCGCTCGACTACCGCACCGGGCCCTATGCGCCGAACGGCATCCCGTTTGCCGACGGCTATGCAGATTACTTCACGCTTCTGAACGAGCGCGACGGTGGCATCGGCGGCGTGCCCGTGCGCTTGCTCCCTTGCGAAACCGGTTACAACACCACCAAGGGCGTCGAGTGTTACGAGGCAACCAAAGGCGAGGGCAGCCTCGTTTACCAGCCGCTCTCCACCGGCATCACCTATCAGTTGATTCCGAAGGTCACCGCGGATCAGATCCCGATGCACACCATGGGCTACGGGCGGACCTCGGCCGCCAATGGCAAGGTTTTCGAGTGGGTGTTCAACTATCCCGGCACCTACTGGGACGCGGCCTCGATCATCGTGAAGCACATCCTCTCCGAAGAGGGCGGCGACATCTCCGGGCAGAAGATCGCGCTGGTTCATCACAATTCGGCCTATGGCAAGGAGCCAATCCGCACGCTGGAGAAGCTCTCCGAGAAGCACGGGTTCGAGCTGTTGCTGCTGCCGGTCGATCATCCGGGCCAGGAGCAGAAGGCGACCTGGCTCCAGGTCCGCCGAGAGCGCCCCGACTATGTGGTTATGTGGGGCTGGGGCGTGATGAACCAGGTGGCGATCCGCGAGGCGGCGGCGATCCGCTTCTCGAGGGACAAATTCATCGGCGTCTGGTGGTCGGCTTCCGAGAACGACGTGATCCCCGCGGGCGATGCGGCCGATGGCTATAAGGCCATCTCGATGCATGGCGTCGGCGGCGGTTTCGCGATCTACGAGGACCTCAAGACCCATGTCTATGACAAGGGGCTCGCCGCGGGCGCGGGCGACCAGGGCGGCACCGTGCTCTACAACCGCGGCATGCAGGCGGCGATGCTCGCGGCCGAGGCGATCGAGAAGGCGCAGGAGATCCACGGGGTGGCCGACATTACGCCGGCGATGATGCGCGACGGAATGGAAGCGCTGGAGATCACCGAAGAGATCCTGGCTGAGAACGGGCTCTCGGGCTTCATGCCGACCTTCAAGGTCAGCTGCGAGAACCACGGGCCTCCGGGGCTTGGCGCGATCCAGCAGTGGGACGCGGCCAGCGCATCCTGGTCGCTGATCACCGACTTCATCCCGGCCGATCGCGAGGTCGTCGATCCGCTGATCGCAGAGGACAGCGCTGCCTTCGCCGATGAGGCCGGCATCGAGCTGCGCTGCAACTGAGCCGGTGGCACGCAGCCCCGTGGGGCCCCGATGGCGGGGCCCCGCGAACAGATCACGGAGGCGATGATGAACGAAAGCTCGAGCCTGCTCCTGTTCTTAAAGTTTGCCGTGCCGCTGGCGGCGCTGATTTGGTACGCCCGCAAGACACAAGCGGACGCCGAGGCGGCGCGACGGTCTCGGGAGGCGCGCGAGGCGAAGACGACCGGCAGCGCAACGCCTGAAGCGTCAGGAGGTGGCGATGGACATGATAATGCTCCATGACGCGGGGCTTCTGATCGCCAAGCTCGGTGCCTTCCTCGTCCTGGTTCTGGCTTGGCGTCAGTCGCGTCGGGCGGTCGTCGAGATGGAAGCCGCAAAGGCCGAGCGGGCCGCGGTTGCGGCCGCGGAGACCCCGCGTGAGATGCCTCCCGAGATCGCCCGCGCCCTCGACATGCCGGCACCGCAGCCGAGCCGGGAGCCCGCCGATGTCTGAGGTCCCACAGGCACGGGACGCCGCCCCGGCCGAGGCGCCGTTGCTGGAGGTCGCCAATATCGAGGTGATTTACAGCCACGTGATCCTCGTGCTCAAAGGCGTGTCGCTCACCGTGCCGAAGGGTGGGATCGTCGCGCTGCTGGGTGGCAACGGGGCGGGCAAGACGACCACGCTCAAAGCGATCTCCAATCTGCTCGAGAGCGAGCGCGGCGAGGTGACGAAGGGCAAGATCCGCTATCGTGGGGAGCCGGTGGCGGCCATGCCGCCGTCAGATCTGGTGCGCCGCGGGGTTATCCAGGTGATGGAGGGGCGGCACTGTTTTGAGCATCTGACCGTTGAGGAGAATCTCCTGACTGGCGCCTATACCCGGCGGGACGGGCGGCGACAGGTCGCTGAAGACCTCGAGAAGGTCTACGAGTATTTTCCACGGCTCAAGGAGCGCCGAGGGTCCCAGGCAGGCTACACCTCAGGCGGCGAGCAACAGATGTGCGCGATCGGCCGGGCGCTCATGTCGCGACCCGAGACCATCCTCCTCGACGAACCCTCGATGGGGCTTGCGCCGCAGCTGGTGGCGGAGATCTTCGAGATCGTCCGGAGCCTAAACGAGAACGAGGGCGTGAGCTTTCTCGTCGCCGAGCAGAACACCAACATCGCGCTGGCCTACGCGCATTATGGGTACCTCCTTGAGTCGGGTCGCGTGGTGATGGACGGCACCGCCGAGAGCTTGCGCAAGAACCCAGACGTCAAGGAGATCTACCTCGGTATGGGCGAGGAGGGTCGCAAGTCATTCCGCGACGTCAGGTCCTATCGCCGTCGGAAGCGCTGGCTGAGCTGAGCCGAGCGCGCGATCTTTCCTGCGGCCCTGCGACCGGCTTTCGGTGGCATCCCCTTGACCGAACCCCTAAGTGACGCTTCAACGCGGGGCTGGGCGAGGCAGGGAGGCTTTCGGATATGGGCGACAAAGACGAGACCAGGAACCTCATCCTGGCGGTGGCGCTCTCGATGCTGGTGATCGTTGTGTGGTATGCGATCTTCCCGCCGCCGGAGCCGGCGCCAGTCGAGCCGCAGACAGCCGAGCAAACGGCCGTGCCGGAGACCGGAACGGGGGTCTCAGACGGGGCCGGCGCCGGTCGGACAGCCGGCGTGGCTGCAACGGTTGCGATGACCCGCGAGGCGGCGCTGACCCGCACCGAGCGCATCGCGCTGGAAACTCCGGCGCTGCGGGGCTCCATCTCGTTGAGCGGCGGGCGCATCGACGACCTCGATCTCACGCGCTACCGGGAGACCCTCGAGCCAGACAGCCCCAATGTGACCTTGCTCAACCCCACGCGCGCGCCTGAGCCGTATTACGTCGTCTACGGATGGCTGCCCACCGCGGATGGGGCGCCCGGCGCGCTCCCTGGCCCGTCGACGCCTTGGGAAATCGAAAGCGGCCGGATGCTGACGCCGCAAAGCCCGGTGACCCTCGTCTGGGACAATGGCGAGGGCCTGACCTTCCGGCGGCGGATCGAGGTCGACGACCGCTACATGATGACCGTCACACAATCGGTCGAGAATGCGACAGAAGCCGCGGTCGCGCTCGCACCTTACGCCTATATCGCCCGGCGCGGGACGCCGCAGACCGGCGGGCTGTTCATCCTCCATGAGGGGGCGATCGGCTCGGCCGACGGGGTGCTCCGCGAGATTGCCTATCAGGAGGGCTTTTTCGCGGATGGGTTCGACGGTTTGACGCTGGATGCCAGAAAGGACGAGTTTTTCGAGGCGACCCGCGTCGAGGGCAACGGGTGGCTAGGCTTCACCGACAAATACTGGATGACGGTGCTGGTGCCCGAGCCGGGGCAGTCCTTTCGCCAGATCTACAAGCTGATCCCGGGTCAACGCCCGGAATACCGTACGGAGATGCTGTTACCGACGGTCTCCGCCGCGCCGGGTCAGGTTGCCGAGACCACCACGCGGCTGTTCTCCGGCGCCAAGGAGGTTGAGACCATCCGGGCGTATCAAGAAACGTTCGGGCTCCAACAGTTTGAAGATGCGGTCGATTGGGGCTGGTTCTACTTCCTGACCAAGCCGTTCTTTTTCTTACTGCATAATTTCTACCTGTTGATCGGAAATATGGGCTGGGCGATTATTCTGCTTACCGTTTTGGTAAAGGCGGTGCTCTTTCCGCTTGCCTATAAGTCTTATGTGTCGATGTCGAAGATGAAGGCGCTCCAACCTGAAATGGAGAAGATTAAGGCGCGCGCCGGTGACGACCGGATGAAACTCCAACAGGAGATGATGGAGCTTTACAAGAAAGAGAAGGTGAACCCGGCCGCAGGCTGTTTGCCGATCCTTTTGCAGATCCCGATCTTCTTCGCGCTTTATAAGGTGCTGTTCGTCACCATCGAGATGCGCCACGCGCCGTTTTTCGGATGGATCGAGGATCTCTCGGCGCCGGATCCATCGTCTTGGATGACGCTGTTCGGTCTTTTCCCCTGGGAGATCCCGGCGGTGCTGACGATCTTCTCAATCGGCGTGTTCCCGATCCTGATGGGCGTGACCATGTGGCTGCAGCAGAAGCTCAACCCGGCACCGACCGACCCGACGCAGCAAATGATCTTCGCCTGGCTGCCATGGGTTTTCATGTTCATGCTCGGTCAGTTTGCGGTGGGGCTCGTGATCTATTGGACGGCGAACAATACGCTGACGATCATTCAGCAATACGCGATCATGCGCAGCCAGGGCGTCGACGTGGATCTTCTCGGCAACATCAAGAAGAGCTTCAAAAAGAAGCCGGCACAGGAATAGGTGTTGCAAAAAGCGGTCTCACAGGGTCCGTCTGATCTGTGATCCTATTGACGAGGTGCTCACAAGATGTGGAGGGCGCCTTAAGTCGGGCCGTTACCGCGTGTTCATCTCCTAGTTCGGCGAGGACGCGGCCCTCGCTCGGCCGGATGTATATCGGCTTCGAATACGGGCGCGCTCGGGCCTTCGGGCTCTGGATCACCGCCGCAGGCTTTCATCTCAGCCATGCCGAGGTCAATGCGACGCCCAACATGGTCGCCGGATTGAAGGAACTGCAGTTCAACCTTAATCTCGATTTCGACCACTGGTTGTCGCGGCTCGGGGAGCGTATAAGACGCCATGGAGATCAAGAGCAGTAAGCCGCGCGTGTTCCTCTTGCATGCGCGCGCCGACGCCGATGCCGCCCAGGCCCCGGCGCAGTCGTTGCGTGACCGCGGGGCGGAGCCGTGGCTTGCCGAAGAGCAGGTCGGGCCGGGCGAGAACGTGACCGAGCGTGTCGGCGCGACCATCGAGACCTCAATCGCGCGGGCCTTCGCAAAGCCATGACCGCGGCCATCGTAGCCATCTATCGGTATCCGGTGAAAGGGCTTGGCGACGAGGCTCTGGAGCGCGTTACATTGGCGCCGGACGCCCATGTGCCAGGAGATCGGCGTTGGGCTGTGGCCCATGGGGGGTCGGCTTGGGATGCGGCGGCCCGGGCCTGGGTCGCTCGGCGCAATTTCGTGCAGACCGCACACACGCCGGAGCTCGCCCGCCTCGTCACCTCCCTCGATGGCGACCGCGTGACCGTCTCGGCGCCCGACCGGGAGCCGATCACCGCCCGTCCCGACGATGCTGCGGAGGCCGCCCTGCTCTCAGCTTGGCTCGAAGGTGTCGCCGGGCACCGCCAACCGGGGCCTTACCAGATCGCTCGGCTGCCGGACGGCGCGCTGACCGATGTGGCCGACGCCCATGTCTCGCTGCTCTCCGATGCGTCGCTGCGGGCGCTGTCCGAGCGGGCCGGGAAGCCCCTGGAGCGGCGCCGGTTCCGGGGCAATCTCTGGATCGACGGTCTTGCCCCATGGGAGGAGTTCGATCTCGTTGGCCGCGAGATCGTACTCAACGGGGCAGCCGGTCCGGTTCGACTGCGGGTAACGGAGCGCATCGAGCGCTGCGCCGCGCCCTCCGCGAGCCCCAAGAGCGGTCACCGCGATGTCGATGTGGTGCCGGTGTTGCGGGCGGCCTACGGGCATGCGGATTTCGGCGTCTATGCCCAGGTGGTCTCGGGCGGCGAGATCGCCCTGGGCGCCTCCCTGTCCCGTTGACGCCAGCGTGACGGCAGCGCTCTTCACCGTCGATCCTGAGCATCCGCCGGAGGCCCTCGAAGCCGGGCGGCTGCTCTTTGCGGGTCCGTGCGACTTCCTCAAGGGGGTCGTCGCGCTCGATGGTTTGCCCCCTGCCGACCGGCCAGAGCTTTGCTTCGCCGGGCGCTCCAATGTGGGCAAGTCGTCGTTGATCAACGCGCTCACCGGCCGTAAGGGCCTCGCGCGGGCCTCCAACACGCCGGGCCGCACGCAGGAGATCAACTATTTTTCCCTCGGCCCTGCGGCGTATCTGGTGGATTTGCCCGGTTACGGCTATGCGAAGGCGCCTAAGCCGAAGGTCGAGGCATGGCAGGCCCTTTTGAGGGCCTATTTAGCCGGGAGGGTTTCGCTTCGCCGGGTGTTTTTGTTGATCGACAGCCGGCATGGCGTGAAGGCGGTCGATCATGAGCACATGGCGTTGCTCGACCGGGCCGCGGTCTCCTTCCAATGCGTGCTGACCAAGGCAGACAAGAAAGGCGCCGCCCTCACCCGGACGATCGCCGCGGTTAAGGAGGACCTCGTGCGCCACCCCACGGCGTTCCCCGAGATCCTGACGACCTCGTCGGAGACCGGCGCCGGCATCCCCGAGTTACGTGCGACGATCTGCGGGCTCTCGGTGACCTGAGCGGCGGCGGGTGCTTCTTCGCAGACTGTTGCCGGATAGAAACAGGGTTAGAGGTTCACGCTACCCCCGCATAGGCGTGATTGGCATGGGCACATCGCCCATGCTAGGGGATCGCCAACAACGAAGGACGGAGTACGGGCATGGACGAGACCCTCAGTCTCAATTTCACGGTCATTGCAGAGGGCGGGACCTTCGGCGACGGCACGCCCGTCTTTGGCCAGGTTGCGTTTGACCCTGCCGCCGCGCCTCTGCGGATCGACGCTGCAACGGGCGAGGCGGTCTATGCCCTGCGGGATCCCGACGCGGCGCTGTGGATCGGCGGGGTCCCCTACGACTTCGCCTCCTACGAACTGCGCGTCGGCGACAATCTGAATTTCGGCGGCGTGTTCATCGTTGATCGGCTGCTGTTTACGACCACCGCCTTCGGGCCCGACGCCACGGCTGAGATCGAGGTTGGCGCCGCCAGCTTTACGCGGACCACCTTCGTGGGCACCGACCTGCCGGACGGGCCCCTCGGGCCGTTCGACGTGTCGAATGATTTCGGCACGTCGCTTGCTGTTGGCGGCGAGAGCCCCGAGGCGCCGAGCCCTGATCTGGTTCGCCTCGAAATCTTGCCCGAGGGCTTGGCGCTCGCCGAGGATATCGGGACCGGCATCGATGCGGCGGGGGCGCAAACCGTGGTGTTGCTCTACGAGGCCGCTCTTAACCGGGACGGCAATGTCGATGTGCTTGGCGTCAATTTCTGGATCGATCGGGTCGAGGAGGGGGCCAGCTTCCTGCAGCTCGCGGAGGCCTTCCTCACCTCCCCGGAATTCGACGCCGCCTTCGGCCCTGAGGCGGAGCTGACCGATCTCGAGCTCGTCGAACAACTCTATCGCAATGTGCTGGATCGCGAGGGCGACGCTGACGGCATCGCCTTTTGGACCGGCCGTCTGGCCGAGGGGCTTGGGCGCGACGCGGTGCTCCTCGCCTTTGCCGAAAGCCAAGAAAACCGAGACGGATCGCCCGAGGTCGCCGATCTGACTGAGGTCGGGCCGGGCGTTTGGGATTTCGTCTGAGCCGGTAGCCCGTGAGGCGCCGCCAGACCAACGCAACAGGAGATACAAATGCAGCGCAATCCGGTCTGGACCGACGAAGACGCCACGACCTTCCTGAGTTTTCTCGACGAGGATGACGGCGCGCTCGAGGACTTCGTCTTCGCGCCCTCGGCGGAGAGTGCAGCAGATGCCGAGGGTGTCGTCGTCGGCACTGTGACCGCCGGGAGCGACAGCCTGGATGCGGTTGCCGTGGAGCTTCAGCAGTTTGGGCTCTACACCTTCCTGGCAATCGCCGAGACCGCCGAGGGAGCCGCGCTCCCGACCATCTCGATCTTCGACGATGAGGGCTTCCTGCTGCTGTCCACCGACTCGGGCGAGCTCGGCATCGAGGACCCGCTATCCGATACGATCTGGCAATTCGCTCCGAGCTATACGGGAACGCATTACGTGACCGTGGGGCTGGCGGACCCCGCGGCGACCGGCAACTACGCGCTGGCGGGCGAAGTCGTCTTCGGCGATGTCAATCCGGCCGATGGCAACACCGAGCCGCTCGCAACCGACAACCCGGCAACAGCGGACAGCTTCGAGGCGATCAGGCTCGACCCGATCGCCGACGATATCGATGCCGATGCGGATGAATTGCAGTTGGTGGAAATCTTCTCGCGGGTGATCGATGGCGAAGACGGGCCGGTCGAGGTGCCAATCCAGGGCGTTGTATTTTTCGACGATGGCACGCTCGTCTATCGTCCCCGAGCCGATTTCGAGGGTTTGGAGACCTTCGGCTACCGTGTCGCCGATCCCAGCGGTGCCAGCGATATCGGTTTTGTGACCATCGAGGTCGCGGCCGGCGTTCCTTTTGCCGAAGGCACGGTCTCGAAGCCGGACGCCCAGCGGGTCGCGCTGCTTTACGAGGCCGGTCTCAACCGCGAGGGCAATATCGACACGGCCGGGCTGAACTTCTGGATCGAAGCGCTCGCCGGTGAGCGGGACGGACAGACCTTCGAGCCGCTCAGCTTCACCGAGATTGCGAGCTTCTTCATCGCCTCGGACGAGTTCGCCCAGGCGTTCGGTCCGGTCGATGAACTCACCGATGATGAATATGTCGAGCAGCTGTATCAAAACGTGTTGAATCGCCCTTCGGATCCGGAGGGCTTCGAATTTTGGTCGAGCGTGCTCGAGATCAACGACGGCAGCCGAGAGCTGCTGCTGCTCGCCTTCACCGACAGCACCGAGAACCTTCTGGGCACGCCGGAGGTCGCGGACATCGCCTATCTCGACCAGGATGGCGACGGCAGCTTCGACTGGGTCGTCTGAGGCAGGCGCGGCCCTGATCGGAGTGGGCGGCGCGGGCTATCCACGTCGCCCCCGCGCCGCCACGCCCGCATTGCAGGTTCAGACCGCTTCGGCCCGTGCGGCTTCCCAGGCGAGCATCGCGCGCTTGATCTTGAGCCCCCAGTGATATCCCCCGAGGCCGCCATCCCGTCGGATCGCTCGATGGCACGGGATCAGAAAGGAAATCGGGTTGCGCCCCACCGCCGACCCCACGGCCCGCACCGCCCTTGGATGGCCGATGGCCGAGGCGATCGCCGAATAGGTCGTGACATGTCCGGACGGGATCCGCAGCAGCGCTTCCCAGACCTTGATCTGGAACGGGGCGCCGATCGGCGCGAGCCGCACCGCGCGCCCGCGTCCCGCGGGATCGAAGGCCGCGTCAATCCAGGGGCGGAGGGTTTCGGGATCTTCCACGACCCGCGCCGCCGGCCAGCGTGCCGTGAGGTCTGCAACAGCTGCGTCCTGGCCCAATTCGGCGGTGAAGGCGAGGCCGGACAGCCCGCCGGCATGGCCCATTGCGATGGCCGGGCCGAAGGGCGTGTCGAAGCACCCGCTCGACAGGGTGAGCCCCTCGCCGCGGCGCGCATAGGCCCCGGGCGTCATCGCCTCCCAGCGCAGGAAGAGGTCGTGCAGCCGCGAGGGCCCCGAGAGCCCGGCCGCATGGGCCGTGTCCAGGACGCTCATCCGCTCGGCGAGGAGGCGCTTGGCATGGTCGATCGTCAGGTATTGCAAATAGCGCTTCGGGCTGACCCCCACCCAGCGGCTGAACAACCGCTGAAAATGCGCAGGCGAGAGCCCAATCGCCTCTGAGACCTCCTGCAACCCCGGTTGGCGTTCCTGGTGGCGGTCGAGATGGTCCAGGGCAGCGGCCATCAGCTCAAAGGTGAAGGCGTCGGCATCCGGGTTCTCGGTCATGACCATCTCCAGCTCGGCGGCATCAGATGGACCGAGACATAGGCACAAGCGCGCCATGACCCCACCCGGATCATGCTCAGCTTGGGACGCGTGCCACAGCGTCAAGCACAGCGTCACGCGATGCGGGTGATCCGCGCTTTCTGGCAGAGCGGATAGCGTTCCCGCAGCGGGGCGATCAGGCGCTCCAGCTCTTCGGCCGAGTCGCCGTAGAAGTAGAGCGCGACCTCCGTCGGCAGCTCGCGAAAGCCCACATAGCGTCCGGCATCGCCCAGGGCTTCGGTGGCCATTTCGATCACAGTATCGGCGTCGGTGCTCTCGTAAACCTCGTCGGGCAGATCCGTTGCGTTTAGATAGACCCCGATCCCCTCGGCCCGACCGACCTCTCGCTCGGCGTGGGTGGTCTCGTCGATGAGCTTCGAGCCCTTGGGGGTGCCGACCGCCTCCAGCAAGTCCACCAAGCGATCGAGCGTCTCCGGCCGAGCGTCGGCGAGCGCCAGCTCCAATTCGACGAAGGGGATTTCCTCGCCCGGCGTTAGCGGGGTCCCGCCGCCGGTTACATCGCCGAGCCCGGCCGCCGCCATCCGCTCGCGGATCGGATCCTCGAAGCTCTCGAAGCGATCCATTGGTTCGAGCCGGGCATTGAGCCGCAGCGTCATCGGATGGCGCTCCCCGCCTTCCTCGGTTTGCTCGCTCATGAGAACCCCCATTTTTAGACGTAGTGATATGTCGGCCCCGGCGCGGTGTCCAGCCCGCTTGCCAAACCGTCCCGGCTGTGCAAGGCCGCCGCACATGTCCGCGCCGCTCGCCCACAGCCAGATCGTCGAGATCTTCCGCCGTTTCCAGGCCCGATGTCCTGAGCCGGAGGGCGAGCTCGCCCACACCAATGCCTTCACGCTGCTCGTTGCGGTCGCGCTCTCGGCGCAGGCCACCGACAAGGGCGTGAACAAGGCCACCGAGCGGCTTTTCCAGATCGCCGACACGCCCCAGAAGATGCTGGATCTCGGCGAAGCGGGATTGATCGAGCATATTCGCACCATTGGGCTTTTTCGCAACAAAGCGAAGAATGTCATGAAGCTCTCGCAGATCTTGGTGGAGGAGCATCAGGGCCTCGTGCCCGCCTCTCGCGCGGCGCTTTCGGCCTTGCCCGGCGTCGGCCGCAAGACTGCGAACGTCGTGCTAAACATGTGGTGGAAGCTCCCGGCGATGGCCGTGGATACACATGTCTTTCGTGTCGCCAACCGGACCGGCATCGCCCCTGGCAAGGATGTCATGGCGGTGGAACGGGCGCTGGAGGACCAGGTGCCGGCGCAGTTCGCCCTCCACGCCCATCACTGGCTGATCCTGCATGGGCGGTATGTCTGCAAGGCGCGGCGGCCGGATTGCGGCGGTTGCGTGATCCGGGAGCTCTGCAGCTTCGACGAAAAGACCGACCCGGCGGCGGCGGCGCCCAAGCGGGCCGGAGCCAAACGGGCCAAAGCGGTTGGCGCTGCGGCTGGAACTGGGGTTCGTGCGGCGGCGCCGGCGGGCAAGGAGGGGACCAATGACTGAGCGGCTCGATGTGGTGGGGATCGGCAATGCGATCGTCGATGTGCTGGCGCAGGTGGAGGACGACTTCCTCGCCGCGCATGCGATCCCAAAGGGCGGGATGCGGCTGATCGGCGATGACGAGGCCAAGGCGCTCTATGACGCGATGCCACCCGCCCGGGAGATCTCCGGAGGTTCGGCGGCCAACACGATCGCCGGGCTTGCGGCCTTGGGCGCGAAGACGGCCTATGTCGGCCGCGTGGGCGACGACCAGTTGGGGCGGATCTTCGCCCATGACATCCAAGCGCTGGGGGTCGGTTACGATGGGCCCTTCGTGCCGGTGGGAGCCGCGGGCGAGACGGCGCGGTGCCTGGTGCTCGTCACGCCCGACGGGGAGCGGTCGATGAGCACCTATCTCGGCGTCTCGAGCGGGCTGTTGCCGGGCGATATCGATACGGAGCTGATGGCCAGGGCCGACTGGCTCTACCTCGAGGGCTATCTCTTCGATCTGCCGGAGGCGAAATCCGCCTATGAACGGGCGATCACGGCCGTCCGGCAGGGCGGGGGCAAGGTCGCCTTCACCGTGTCAGACGCATTCTGCGTTGCCCGCCACCGCGACGACATGCGCAGACTGGTTGAGGAGCATGTGGATCTGCTCTTCGCCAATCGCGGTGAGCTGATGGCGCTCTACGAGGCCGAGGATCTGGAGGGGGCTGTCGATGCGGCGGCCCATCAGGTGTCGATGGCGGCGGTCACGTTGTCTGAGGACGGGGCGCTGATCGCGGCGGACCGGGCGCGGACCGCGGTGCCGGCGATCCCGGTCAAGGTCCTCGACACGACCGGCGCGGGCGATCTCTTCGCGGCGGGGTTCCTCGCGGGCGTCTTGCGCGGTCACAGCCCGCGGGACTGCGCACGGATGGGCTGCAAGGCGGCCGCAGAGGTCATCTCCCATATCGGCGCGCGGCCTGAGGCGGATCTCGCCAAGCTGATGGAGGAGATCGGCCTCTGATCGGGCTGGCCCGCACCGCCGCGGCCAGCGAATGGCTGACAGGTGGCGGTGCTGCGCCATATCTCACGGCGTGCTGAGCTCGATCGAAAGGGGCGGCGGATGGCATCCACGGTCCTGACCGTGCGCGACGTGACCAAGAGCTATGCCTCGCCAGAGGGGCCGGTGCCTGTCCTGCGCGGGGTGAGCCTCGAGCTTGCTGCCGGAGAAAGCCTTGCGCTCATGGGCGAATCGGGCAGTGGCAAGTCGACGCTCTTGCACGTGGTCGGGGCGCTCGAGCCGGCGGATGCGGGCCGGGTCGAGATTTGCGGCGCCGAGATCACCGGCCTCAGAGATGCGGCACGGGCGGAGATCCGCCGCAGCCGCCTTGGGATCGTCTTCCAGCAATTCAACTTGATCCCCAGCCTCACCGTTGCCGGCAATCTCGCTTTTCAGGCGCGTCTCGCCGGCCGTGAGGATCCAAACTGGACCGCGCGGCTCGCCGACCGGCTCGGGCTCTCCGGGCTGCTCGGCAGATATCCCGAGGAGCTTTCCGGCGGGCAGCAGCAGCGCGTCGCGATCGGCCGCGCTCTTGCCCCGCGGCCGGCCCTGCTGCTGGCGGACGAGCCCACCGGCAATCTGGACGAGAGCACCAGCGACGCCGTGCTCGATCTGGCCCTGGATTTGGTGTCCGAGACCGGATGCGCCTTTTTCATGGTGACCCACAGCGCCCGGCTCGCGGCCCGGCTCGGCCGACAGATGCGCCTCAGTGCCGGACAACTCGCTCCATGAGCTTGGCCCGTTCCCGTGTGGTCCTGTCTGCGCTGCTGGCGCATTGGCGACGGCATCCGCTTCAGGCGCTGGCGGCGCTGGCGGGGTTGATGCTCGCCACGGCGCTGTGGTCTGGCGTTCAGGCGCTCAACGCCGAGGCCAAGCGGTCCTATGCCGAAGCGGCCGCGGTTCTCGACAGCGATCGCCTCGACCGCCTCCTGCCCGTTGCCGAGGGTCGGCTCGACGGACCGCTCTTCGCCGCGCTGAGGCTGGCCGGCTGGCCGGTCAGCCCTGTCATCGAGGGCACGTTGCGGATCGGCGATGCGCGCCTTCGCCTTGTTGGCATCGATCCTCTCACCCTGCCGCCCGGCAGTTTGGCGTCTGCGGTCGCCGGCGCCGAGCTGCCGGATGCGGCCGCCGCCCTCGCCGGGTCGTCGCTGTTGCTCGCCGCGCCCGAAACGCTCAGCCGCCTGGGTCTGGCACCGGGTGCCGAGGCAGAGGACGCACAGGGTCGTCAGTTACCCCCGCTTTACCCCGCTGCTCGCCTCGCGCCGGATTTGGTGGTGACCGACATCTCGGTTGCAGCGCGGCTTTTGGGGCCGGATCCGACCGTCCTTCTCCTCGACCCCGAGGCCAGCCAGCCTCAGATCCCGTGGCAAGAGATCGCCGCCGGCGCGCTGCGGCTCGAGCCGGCGGGGGCCGACAGCGCACTCGACCGGATGACCGCGAGCTTTCACCTCAATCTCGCCGCTTTCGGTTTCCTCGCCTTCTGCGTCGGGCTTTTGATCACGCACTCCGCGGTCGGGCTGGCTTTCGAACAGCGGCTCGGGCTGATGCGCAGCCTTCGGGCAATGGGCGTCGGCGTGGGAGAGCTGACGGCCATTCTTCTGGCCGAGGTGGTGCTGGCGGCGTGCCTGGCCGGCGCGCTCGGTCTGCTGCTGGGCTGGCTCGTCGCCGCTTTGCTTGCACCGGGGGTGTCTGCGACCTTGGCGGGGCTCTACGGGGCTCCGGTCTCTGAGGGGCTCAGGCTCGAGCCAGCCTGGTGGCTCTCCGGGCTGGGGATGGCGCTCCTCGGCGCCTTGATTGCGGCCGGACATCGGCTCGCCCAGGTCGCGGCGATGCCGGTCTTGGCCTCGGGGCGGCGACAGGCGTGGCGGGTGGCTCAGACCCGGACAATCCGCTGGCAGGCGTTGGGCGGGATCGGGGCGCTGGCCCTTTGCGCCGTGGTCGCCACGATCGGTGGCGGGCTCGTGGCCGGCTTTGCGATGATCGGAACGCTCCTGCTTGGAGCCGTGCTGCTGCTGCCCGGGCTTTTGGTGCTCGTTCTCGCCGGGCTCGCGCGCTGCGTGCCAGGGCCTGTGGCGCAGTGGAGCGTCGCCGATGCCCGCCAGCAGATCTCCGGCTTGTCGCTCGCCTTGATGGCGTTGCTCGTGGCGCTGGCCACGAATATCGGCGTCGGGACCATGGTCGAGAGCTTTCGGACGACCTTCACCGATTGGCTGGACCAGCGCCTCTTCGCAGATGTCTATGTCAATCCGGCGGACGGGCAGCGAGACGCGGTGGGCAGCTGGCTTGCGACGCGACCGGAGGTTGCCGAGCTGCTCTGGACCACACGGGTCGAGGTCACGGTTGGGGATGGGGTCCCAGTGGACCTCGTCGGCCGCCCCGCCGACAGTGCTTATCGCGAGGCTTGGCCGTTTTTGGCGGCACGCCTTGGGGCCTGGGACGAGATACATGCCGGACGGGGGGCGATGCTCAGCGAGCAGCTGGCGCGTCGGCTCGGCCTCGGGCTCGGAGATCTGATCGAGCTGCCTGCGCCTGAGGGGCGTTGGGCGCTGAGGGTTGTGGCGCTCTATGCCGATTACGGAAATCCCAGAGGGGAGATCGGGGTGGGCAGGCAGGCGCTTGCGGCGCGCTGGCCGGGGGCCCGGTTCGACGGCTTTGGGGCGGTGCTCGCGCCGGAGCAACCGACGGGTCCCCTGATGGCAGCGCTCGGGGCGCGCTTCGATCTCGGATCAGACGCCCTGATCGATCAGGCCGGCGTCAAGGCGTTTTCGCTGCGGGTGTTCGACCGGACCTTCGCGGTGACGGCGCTGCTCAATCTGTTGACGCTCGGGGTGGCTGGGGTTGCGCTGTTTACAAGCCTTCTCACTTTGGCGGATCTGCGGTTGACGGCGCTGGCGCCGCTTTGGGCGTCCGGGCTCACGCGGCGGCGGCTGGCTTCTCTGGAGCTTGGCAAGACGGTGGCGCTCGCCCTGGCGACGGGCGTGCTGGCGGTTCCCTTCGGCCTCGCATTGGCGTGGCTGTTGATCGCTGTGGTCAATGTCGAGGCGTTCGGCTGGCGCCTGCCGTTTCATGTCTTCCCGGGGCAATGGGCTGTGCTCTTGGGATTGACGCTGCTAACCGCAGCGCTCGCCTCGGCGCCGACCGCGTGGCGGCTGGCGCGACTGGCGCCGGCGCGGTTGGCCAAACTCTTCGCTGAGGAACGCTGAGGCTGTCGACTGCGGCCGGGCCGGGGCCTTGACGCGCCCC
>JBHJGY010000043.1:0-19156 GCA_050331335.1 Pikeienuella sp. | reverse complement strand
GTTCGGTGCGGTTCTTGGGATGCGGGGCGGGCTGGCTGGGCGGGGAGGCGGCCGGGGTTCGGGGTGGGGGCTACGTCGTGGGCTGCGGCTATCACTGTGGGGCGTGTGGGGGATTTCATGGGGGGTCTCCAATCCTCTACTTGAACAGCGACACCGGGCAAAAGACGCCCAGTTCGCGGGCGCACAATATCACCGCCGAGCCGGCCGGGCGCGATTTTTTCCCTGTGCACATGCCTCAGCCCTAGCGGATTGTCGGACCGGCCCCATGCTGCTATCCGAGCCGACAAGTTGCCCGGCCATTCGGAGGAGCCTCGCCGTGAAAGACCATGCCATTGCTGATCTGTCCCTCGCTGAATTCGGGCGTAAGGAGATCCAGATCGCCGAAACCGAGATGCCGGGGCTGATGTCCTGCCGTGAAGAGTTCGCCGCGCAGAAGCCGCTCGCCGGCGCGCGGATCACCGGCTCGCTCCATATGACGATCCAGACCGCCGTGCTGATCGAGACTTTGACCGCACTCGGCGCCGAGGTCCGCTGGGCGTCGTGCAATATCTTCTCGACCCAGGATCACGCCGCCGCCGCCATCGCTGCGACGGGCGTGCCGGTCTTCGCGATCAAGGGCGAGAGCCTCGAGGATTACTGGCGCTATACCGACAGCATCTTCCAGTGGCCGGACGGCCAGCCGACCAACATGATCCTCGACGACGGCGGCGATGCGACGATGTATGTGCTCGTCGGCGCCCGGGTCGAAGAGGGCGAGACCCATCTGATCGAGAACCCCTCCAACGAGGAGGAGTAGTATTTCTGCGCTCAGATCAAGAAGCGCCTCGCCGAGAGCCCGGGCTGGTTCGTGCGCCAGCGCCACGCCATCAAGGGCGTGACCGAAGAGACCACCACCGGCGTTAACCGCCTCTACCAGCTGATGGATAAGGGCCACCTGCCCTTCCCGGCGATCAACGTGAACGACTCGGTCACCAAGTCGAAATTCGACAACAAATACGGCTGTAAGGAGAGCCTGGTGGACGGCATCCGCCGCGGCACCGATGTGATGATGGCGGGCAAGACCGCGGTCGTCTGCGGCTATGGCGATGTCGGCAAGGGCTCGGCCGCCTCGCTCCAGGGCGCGGGCGCGCGGGTGATCGTGACCGAGATCGACCCCATCTGCGCGCTGCAGGCGGCGATGGACGGCTATGAGGTCACGACGCTCGAGGACGCAGCCCCCCGCGCCGACATCGTGATCACCGCGACCGGCAACAAGGACGTCGTCACGGTCGACCATATGCGCATGTTCAAGGACATGGCGATCGTTGGCAATATCGGCCACTTCGACAACGAAATCCAAGTCGCGGCGCTCAAAAACTTCAAGTGGACCAACATCAAGCCGCAAGTCGACATGGTCGAGTTTCCGGACGGCAAGCGGATGATCCTGCTCTCCGAGGGCCGGTTGCTCAATCTGGGCAACGCCACAGGCCACCCGTCCTTCGTGATGTCGGCGAGCTTCACAAATCAGGTGCTCGCCCAGATCGAGCTTTGGACCAAAGGCGCCGAATACGATAATAAGGTTTATGTCCTGCCCAAGCATCTGGACGAGAAGGTGGCGCGGCTTCATCTCGCCAAGCTCGGTGTCAAGCTCACCGAGATGACAGAAGACCAGTCGGGCTATCTGGGTCTCTCCCAGGCGGGCCCCTTCAAGCCGGATCATTACCGCTACTGACCATGGCGCGCGGGGTGGCAGCGCTCGCGGCGGTTCTCCTCGCCGCGCCGATGCTGCTCCGCCCCGACGACGTGCCGGCACCGCACGCGCCTTGGGCGCCGCTCGACCCAGCGGCGTCCCTCACTTGGGCCACGCCTTGGAAGATCGCGCGGCTCGACCGCGCGCCCTCCGCCTGCCGCCGGGCCCTCGACCGCGCCGGGGCCAGGGCCACCCCCCTGCCAGACCGCGACTTCGCACCGGCCTGCCACATCCGCGACGCTGTGCGGCTCTCGCGTCTCGGCGCGGCCCGGCTGGCCGCAGAGGCGGTCCGCTGCAACATCGCTCTGCGTCTCGCGCTCTGGGAGCGCCATGTGCTCCAGCCGGCGGCGAAGGATCTGCTTGGCAGTCCCGTCGGCGAGATCCGTCATTTCGGCGCGTATAGTTGCCGCGCGATCCGCACCCCCGACGGAACCGCCCGGCGCATGAGCGAGCATGCCACGGCAAATGCATTCGACATCGCCGGCTTTAGGCTCGCGGATGGGCGGGAGATTAGCCTGGTGAAAGACTGGGCCGGCGGGGGCCGGGAGGCCGATTTCCTTCGCATCGCCCATCGCGGGCTCTGCCGGCTGTTCCGCGTGACCTTGGGGCCGAGCTACAACGCGCTCCACGCGGATCATTTCCATGTGGATGAGGGGCCGTTTCGGACCTGCCGCTAGGCCCCGGCACAGGGGAGGCGTCGGTCGAAACCCGTCGGGCGCGGGGTGCCGGCCCCGCCGGCCGATCGGATTCACAGATCTCGGTCCCGGTCGTCGCTCCCGCGCGCAGCTTGCGCCTGTCGTGGGTGCCCTGTTCGCCACCGGCGCGCATTGCGGCTTTAACGAAAGCGGCGGCGACCGCATGCAAGGCGCATTAGAGACGTCTCCATCTCCGAGGACACCCGCGACCGCGCCAGCAGATCCGGCAGGCTGCCGTCAGCCCGGCATCTCAAATCTGATGCGCGGAAGCCAGCCTCGCAGTGCGGCACCACCGCGTCTGACGTAGATCAAGGTCACGCGCGCGTGAGCATCCTCATCTGACCGCCAGGAACGGACCCCGAGCTTGTTGAGTCGGCAACCGGTCCCTGGGACAGTAAATGGAGAAAAGACAATGACGAAACTGCATGGCGTCTCCGCTGCGTTGCTCTGCGCCGGCGCACTCGCGACCCCCGCGCTCGGACAAGAGCTCAACTTCCAGGGCTCGTTCTCTTACGGCGGCTTCGACCGCTATGTCCCGCCGGTCACGCACCCGACCCTCAACGAGACGCCGTTCATCACAACTGAAGTGAAGCCGATCTTTCTCTATCACAGCATCCCTTCGGGATTCGTCACCGATGGCGGTCGCGTCATCGCCGGCGCCGTGCAAGCCCGCCTCGCCCTAACCGAGCGCTTCGGCATCATCGCGACCACGGATGGCTATGCAGATATCGACTTTGAAGAGGTGCTGCCCGATGCAGACGGCTTCCTCGACCTCGCCGCGGGCGTGAAATACGCGATCATCAACAATCCCGCCGAAGGTAACATCGTCAGCGTCGGCATCCGCTACACCGCCCCGGTCGGCAATATCGACACTGCCGGCATCGACCTCACCGGCTCGACATCCGGCCAACTCGACACCTTCATTTCTGGCGCCAAGCTCTATGAAAGCGGCACACAAGTGCAGGGCTCGGTGGGTTTCCAGTGGGGCATCTCCGACCGTTCTTGGAGCTTCATCCACGCCCACGCCCATATCGATCACGAGGTCTTCGAGGGCTTCTTCCCCCTCGTCGAAGCCAACCTGATCGCGCCGGTCGATGGCGGCAATCGGATCGAAGGGGCGTCGCTCACCGGTGCTGATGTGTTCGACATCGGCGCCAGCGATCCCACTGCGATCATGACCCTTGGCATCGGCGCGCGCTACAACCCGCTGGAGAATGTGAGCCTTGGCGCCGCGATCGAGGGCAACGTGCTCGACATCGGCAATGACACGGCCGACTCCGTGTTCGGCTGGCGTGTCACGACGGATGTGACAATCCGCTTCTGAGCGAGATCCTCCGGCGGCCGGTCGCGTTTCTATCGCGCCATACCCGGTGCGCTGATTGATTGTCAGGGCGCCGGGCGTTACAGTCTTGAGCAACTAGGAGGTGGTCTATGCGCGCTGTTCTATATTCGGCCCGTTTGGCTGGCGGTTTTGCCGGCCAGGTCCTCGCCGCCGACGACACACATTTCATGATCGACACAACCGGAGATCTGGCGCGTCTGTGTGCTTCGGCGCCAGAACACCCCAATCATTCCCGGGCCGTGCAAATGTGTCAGGGCTATCTTCTCGGCATCCACCATTTCCACACCGCGCTGGCGGCGGAAGTGGAGACAGCGATCTATTGCGTCGAGCAGGTCGAACCGCGCCCGAGTCGTGACCAGGTGATGGCTGCTTTCGCCGCATGGGCGCTCGAGACCCCGGGGGTTGCCGAGAAAGAGGCGCTCGACGGCGTCCTCGAATGGGCCGCCCTGACCTATCCCTGCGAGTGACCAGGATCCTGACATGAAACACAGCATCTCCGCCGCCGCCATTCTCCTTCTGATCGCCGGGTGCGCCGGCCTCTCCGACACCCAGCAGCGGGCACTCACTGGGACCGGGGCCGGGGCCGCCGGGGGCGCCGTGATCGGGGCCATCGCCGGCAATGCGGGGCTCGGCGCCGCGATCGGCGCGGGCGCGGGCCTTGTGGGCGGCCTCGTCGTCGACAAAGTTCAAAAGGACAAACAGGCCGCATATGCCCGTGGCTATGCGGCGGGCCAATCCGGCACAAACTGATCACACCCCAACCTCAGGGTTGAACCAATCGACAAGATCGAGCCCGGCACCGCGCGCGCCGGGCTCTTTTGGTCGGGCATCACCCGGGGCCTGACGTCATTCAGGCAGCGCGGTCAGCCGATAAAAATGCGCCACATCCGGGCTCACCGGGCCGAAATGTCGCTCCATCAGCGACACAACCGCCGTGGAGCGATAGAGCCCGCTGAGGGCCCGATCCACAGCGAGGCGGAAATCATCGTCCCCGCGCGGGATAGCCAAAGCATACGGCTCGTGGGTGAAGGTCTTTTTCGACAGCGCGAGCCCCTCGCCCGCCTTTAGTGCCTGCGCCTGGCCGAGCAGGATCGCCCGATCGGCGAAATATCCCTGCAACTCCCCCGATTCCAACGCAGCAAAGGCGCTCTCGTGGCGCTCGACCTGGACGACCCCGCCGATCCCGGCCTCGTCGAGCCAAGCCGCAGCCGTGGTATCGCGCCGAACGCCGAGGGCAAGGCCCTCCAGCGCAGAGGCGACAGTGGCGGGCGAAAGCGATTCGGGGCTCGGTTCCAGCAACACCCGCTGGGCAAGCTCGGGCGCATCGGTCCGCATCACCACGCTCACGCCGGTCAGGAACACCGGCAGCGAGAAGGACACCACCTCCCGGCGGGCCAGCGTTGCCGTGGTTGCGCCGCAGAGGATGTCGATCTCGCCCTGCGCGACCGCCTCGAAGCGCTTGCCCGTGCCCACCGGCACGAAACGCGCATTGATCGCCTCCAGCCCAGCGTTCTCCTTAATCGATTGGGCGACGAGTGCGCACAGATCGATGGTGAACCCCTGCGGCCGTCCGTCGACCAGGGCCGAGAACGGCGGCGCGTCGGTCCGGAACCCAAGGCGGATCTCCCCTTGGGACAGAATTCGGTCGATCACCGGACCGGCCCCTGCGACCGGCGCCGAAAAACCTGCCATCGCAAGGATCAGCACGATCCCGGCACGGCTCAAGTTAAGTTTCAGATACGACATGGCGCTTGCTCCCCCCATTGCGAGCTATGCCACCAGACGTAACAGACCAACCCTGAAACCGCCACATCGCAGCGCCCGCGCAACAGCTCGCCTCGGATTTGCTGCACCGCAGCATTCTTCTTGACCCCGTCTGGTCTCCCCCCCTATCGTCATGTTGTTGATAAGGAGCTTCCATGGCCGACACTGCTAAACTCCATGAGTTGGTTTTCGAACCCGTGGCGCTGGATCGGGTTGCCGATTCGGTGGTCGAGCAGATCGAGCAACTCATCCTCACCGGCGTCTTGCGGCCCGGTCAGAAACTACCGCCGGAGCGTGAGCTGTCGGAGGTTCTCGGGATCTCGCGGCCGAAGCTGCGCGAGGCGTTCCAAGTGCTCGCCGGCCGTGGCCTTGTGGAGATCCGCCGGAGCGAGGGGGCCTTTGTGGAGCCACTCGCCGGGCCCACGCTCTCACCGCGGCTGATCGAGCTGTTCGCCCGGCACCGGAGCGCCTTGGTTGAGTTTCTGGAGTTCCGTCGGGAGCAGGAGGCCTTCGCCGCAGCCCTAGCCGCCGAGCGCGCGACCGAGGCTGACCATGAGATCATCGGCGTGCTTGTCGCCGAGATGGCCGCGGCCGAGCGTCAGGGTGATGCGGCCCAGAAGATCGCCCTCGATCTCCGCTTTCACCTCGCGATTGCCGAGAGCGCGCATAACGCTTTTCTCGTGCATCTGATGCGCTCGGTCTACGATCTGATGCGCCGGCCCGAATTCTACGACCTGCCGACCCTCTACAACCGCGCCGGGGCCAGCGCGCGGATCCTCGAGCAACATCGGGCGATCGCGGAAGCCGTGATTTCCGGTTCACCGGAGGCCGCCGCCGAGGCGAGCGACCAGCATCACGAGTACATCGCCATGGCCAACCAAGCCAGCGAAGCGGAGACCCGCCGCCGTGGCATCGCGCTCAAGCGTCGTCGCTTGTGGGATCAGCTCCCGCTGGGTCCCTTCAGCCCCCGCCGGCGTCGGGGCAAAGGCGCGTTGCTGGACTGACGCCGCGCCTCAAAGGTCCTGCAGGAACCCGGTGATCAGCCTCCCGAGACGTTCCGGCTGCTCCACACAAGGGATATGTCCTGCGCCGACGATCACCTCGAAGCGGCTGCCGGCGATCAGCGCGGCCGTGTCGCGCACGAGCTCCGGTGGCGTGGATCCGTCCGCCTCGCCCACGACGACCAGCGCAGGAAGGGTGAGCCGCGCCGTGCTGTGCCGCAAGTCGCAGCCTCGGATGGCCTCGGCGGTGCGCAGATACCCCGCGACCGGGGTGCGGGTGACCATCGCGTTCCAGGGGGCGATCCGCGCAGGATCGGCGCGGAAGCTGTCCGTGAACCAGCGCTCCATATTGGCGTCGAGGATCGCGCCAAGCCCGCCTGCGCGGATTTGCGCAATACGGTCGTCCCAGATCGCGTGGCTACCGATCTTGGCGGCGGTCCCGCATAGAACGAGGGCGCGCACGAGGTCCGGCCGTTGGGCGGCCAGGTGCTGCGCGATCAGACCGCCAACGGAGAGCCCGACGATAACCGCCTGGGCGATGCCGCGAGCGGCCATGAGACCGGCGAGGTCAGCCGCATGATCCGCAATCGTCCAAGGACCGTCTGGTAAACCGGAGAGCCCGTGGCCCCGCTTGTCATAGCGCAGAAGCCGCCATCCATCCGGCAGATAGGGCAACAGCGGATCCCAGACGCGGAAATCCGTGCCGAGGGAGTTGGCGAAGACGAGCGCAGAGCCGTTGCCCGCATCGTCAAAATGGATCGGCACCCCGTCGATGAGCGCGCATTCCATGATCAGGCGCCCAGGGGCCTGAGCAGCTCGCGGCTTATGATGTGGCGCTGGATCTCCGAGGTGCCGTCCCAGATCCGTTCGACACGGGCATCGCGCCAGAACCGCTCTATCGGCAGATCGGACATCAGCCCCATGCCGCCGAAGATCTGAAGCGCCTCATCGGTCACGCGCGCCAGCATCTCCGAGGCGTAGAGCTTGGCCGTGGCGATCTCGCGGTTGGCCGGCAAGCCCTGATCGAGCCGCCAGGCGGCCGCAAGTGTCAGGAAATCGGCAGCGTCGATCTCGGTGATCATGTCCGCGAGTTTGAAGCTCACCCCCTGAAACTTCCCGATCTTCTGGCCGAACTGCTCGCGCTCGGCGGCATGGGCGAGGGCCATATCGAAAACTCTGCGGGCACGCCCCACGGACATGGTTGCCACGGTGATACGCGTTGCATACAGCCACTCGTTCATCACTGCGAAGCCGCCATCTACCGCACCGAGCACCGCACTGTCCGGCAGCCGGCAGTCCTCGAAGCGCAAGATCATGTTTTGATAGCCGCGGTGACTGACCGATTGATAGCCGGGTGCAATTTCAAAGCCCGGATGGCCCCGATCTACCAAAAAGCAAGTGATCCGCTTCTTTGGACCCTTCGCTGTCTGATCCTCACCTGTCGCCACGAAAACAATAACGAAATCCGCATGGTCCGCGCCGGAAATAAAGTGCTTCGTGCCGTTGACCACCCAGTCCCCACCGTCACGGCGCGCGGTGCATTTCATCCCGCGCACGTCAGAGCCCGCATTCGGTTCGGTCATCGCCAGCGCGTCCATCCGCTCACCGCGGACAGCGGGTAAAAGGTAGCGCTCGCGCTGCTCGCCCGTGCAGGCCATCAATATATTCTGCGGTCGCCCAAAGAAATGGGTCAGCGCCATCGACCCACGCCCCAGCTCCCGCTCCACGAGCGCAAAATCGAGATGCCCGAGGCCCGCACCACCGACCTCTTCGGGAAAGTTGCAAGCGTAGAAACCGAGCTCCAATGTCTTGTGCTTGATAGCCTCGGCGACCTCCTGCGGCACTTTTCCTGTCCGTTCGACTTCCGCCTCATGCGGATAAATCTCGTTCTCCACAAATTCCCGCACCGTCGAGACAATCATCTCCTGCGCCCCCGAGAGCCCGAAGCAGAGCCCCGGCGCCTCTGCGGCGGTCACGTCGTGCTGCTGGTTCATCCCGTCCTCCTGCGACCGCGCGCCCGGCTGCGCCCGAACAAGCCTAGTTCCTTTTGCCAGCCCCTGCGAGGGGATCAGACCTTGGGATCGGGGTTTTCCGTGTGGCCGTCGATGGCGATGACTTGGCCGGAGATGCGCGCGCCCGCAGGCGATGCGAGAAAGACCGCCATCGCAGCCACATCCTCCGGCCGCACCCAGCACCGCATCGAGGATCCGGACGCATACCCCTCGTAGAGCGCATCCCGCGTTGTGCCGAGAAGCGCCGCCTGACGCGCCAAGACCCCCTCCATCCGTGGACCCTCGACAGCGCCGGGCGCAAGAGCATTGACCCGCACGCCATGGGGCCCGAGCTCCATCGCCAAGGTTTTCATCAGTCCGATCACCCCCCATTTGGCGGCGGCATAGGGCGCGCGGTTGGGGTAGCCGAAAAGCCCGGCGGTGGAGCTCGTGAACACCATCGCGCCAACGCCTTGCGACCGCATCATGGGTGCTGCGTGTTTGGCCGCGAGAAAGGCCCCCTCGAGGTTCACCGCAACGCAGGCCCGCCAATCCGCCAGCGCCACAGCCTCGACGGGGGCCGTCGGCCCCGCAATGCCGGCATTGGCGCAAAGGACATCGAGTCCGCCCCAAACAGCCGCGATCTCTTCGAAAAGCGCCGCGACCCCCACCTCGTCCGCCGCATCGGTTGGGCAACGCTGCCAATCGGCAGGGCAGGCCGCGAGTGCCGCCGGATCGACATCCGACACCCAAACACGCGCACCTGCCGCCGCGAAGGCCTCACCCATGGCGCGGCCGATCCCAGAGCCGCCCGCGGTGATCAACACCCGCTGCCCTGCGCTCATCGCCGGCCCTGCCCGGATTTCGGGCGCCCGGGGGCCCCGGCACCGCAAGCCCCAGGCGCACCGCCTGTAGCGCGCCGCGGGCGTGAGACCGCCCCGCACCCGACGCCGCCGAAGCCGGGCCGCCCCCTCACCGCGGATCCCCCACCGCGCGGCCCACGCCCTGAGGCGCCGGCAGCCTTGCATGGGCTTCAGCGATTTCTGCGAGCCGCGCAGCGACAGCGGGCTCCGGCGCGCAGGCGGCCCTGGTCTCCAGGCTCACATGGATCAGCATATGCTCGGCCGTTGCCAAGAGTGTCTTCGTCTTGAGGTTCCGCATCTCGTGCCAAAGATGCATCTTCTTGCCTGAGCCTTCGAGCACCCGGGTCTCGATCCCGATCGGCTCCAGCGCCGCCACCTCGTCGAGGTGGCGCAAATGCGTCTCCACCGTGAAGTAGCTCTTACCACGGGCGACATAGGCTGAGTCCGCGCCGATCACCCGCATCATCGCATCCGAGGCATCCGCAAAGGCCTGAAGATAACGGCTCTCATTCATGTGGTTGTTGTAATCGGTCCAGTCCGGGGGGACACGGCGCGAGAGCGTACGGATCGGGTGCCGGGCGATCTCCGAAAGCGGACGCACCCGCATATCAGCGATGTCCGGTTCGTCGCCATGCCGGCCCCAGAGCCCCCGCTCGTACTCGGCGAGCACCGCGCCCGCGCCCCAGTTGTTGACCTTGAGCGCCTGCATGATGGCAACGAGATTGTCGTCGCGGATCTGCTCGAGGGCACGGAAATCTCGCCCCGCAGCTTGGGCCTCCACCTGGGTGGCGATCTTTTCGACCAGCGCCTCGTCCATCTCGGGAACATCGGTCAGCTTGGTCCAAGGCCATTTGAGCGCCGGGCCGAACTGGCGCATGAAGTGACGCATGCCCTGCTCGCCGCCCGCGATGTCGAAGACCTGAAACGTGCCCATTTGAGCCCAACGCAACCCACACCCGAAGCGGATCGCATCGTCGATCTCCTCGGCGGTGGCGATGTCGTCGTGCACGAGCCAAAGCGCCTCGCGCCACAGCGCCTCCATCAGACGGTCGGCGATGAAGGCGTCGATCTCCTTGCGCACGATCAGCGGCCGCATCCCGAGCCCGGCGAAGAACTCCGCGGCCTCGTCGATCGCCGCGGGGTCCGTTCGCGCGCCCGCCACCAACTCGACGAGCGGCAAGAGATACACGGGGTTGAAGGGGTGGGCGACATAGAGGTTTTCCGGCCGCACCATGTCGGCCTGCAAGTCGCTCGGCTTGAAGCCCGAGGTGGAGGAGGCGATGCGCGTCCCCTCATTGGCCGCTTGGATCTCCCGATAGACCTCACGCTTCACATCGAGCCGCTCCGGCACCGCCTCGATGACGAGATCCGCCTCGGAGACCGCATCGGCGATCGAGCTGCCGCGGCGCGCCGCGCCATAGATCGGACGCGGCGCCATTGTGAGCTTGCCATGCGCGCGGAACGCGTTGTCCAAAACCTCCTGCAGTTTCATCGGCGCCCTGGGGTCGGGATCGTACCAGGCGCAGTCGATGCCGTTCTCACAGAGCCGGGCTAGCCAGCCAGCCCCGATGACCCCTGCGCCAATGACGGCGGCCTTTGCGATCATGGTGAGATCCCCTCATCAGCGCCGCCACCCGATGCGGCGGAAAACCCCTCGGGCCGCCCATGCGCGGCCAGCGACACGGGCGCCACGAAGATCGCCGCCGCCCCGAGAAGGAGCGACCGGCGGCTGGTATCACCCGGCACGGCGCCCGCTGCTGCCGCGCGCGTCAGGACCGGCACCGGCCGCCCGAATGTTGCACGGTCGTTTCCGTCACTCGCAGCGCACCCGCTCCACCGCGAAGCCAGGGTCGCCATAGTCGATCAACCTGCCGTCGGAGGTTGCGAGGAACACCCGCACCAGGCTCCAGGTTTCGCCCTCGCCTTCGCAGTCGAGACCCATTCGGTATGCCGCAGCGACGCCCAGCCAGGCACGCTCCCGGATCGCACACAGGCTTTCGTAAAATTGAACGCTCGAGCCTGTCACCGTCAAGCGCAACTCCGAGACGGGCTGCGCGCAGGCCCGGGCGGAGGCGTCCCAACGACCCTCCAGACGGGTATCCGCCCCGAAGGCGGGGGTGGATAGCGCGAAGACAAGCACCGCAGCGGGTTGGACACGCAAAGGTCGGGCCTCCCGGACTACGCGCCGCAACCGATCAAGCGGCCTGCGGCGCCTGTTTGCTCAGCGACAGGCGCGCCCGGACCTCCTCTGGGCCGATCACCCGGCCGCCCATCGCCTCGATGATCCCGACCGCCTTCTCGACGAGTTGCTCGTTGCGCGCGAGCACGCCGCGCGAGAGATAGAGGTTATCCTCGAGCCCGACGCGTACATTTCCGCCCGCGAGCATCGCGGCCGCGACATAGGGCATCTCGTTACGGCCGATCGAGAAGGCGGAGAAATGCCAACCCTTTGGCAAGTTGTTAACCATCGCCATCAGCGTGTTGAGGTCGTCCGGCGCCCCCCAGGGGATCCCCATGCAAAGCTGCACGAGCACCGGCTCGGGGATCACCCCCTCGGCCACCAACTGTTTGGCAAACCAGAGATGGCCGGTGTCGAAGGCTTCGATCTCGATCCGAACCCCGGCCGCGACCATCCGTGCCGCCATAGCGCGGAGCATCCCGGGGGTGTTCGTCATGACGTAGTCCGCTTCGGCGAAGTTCATCGTGCCGCAGTCGAGGGTACAGATCTCGGGCCGGCAGGCCTCGATATGCGCCACCCGCGCCGAAGCGCCGATCATGTCGGTGCCGGCCTCCGAAAGCGGCAGCGGGCGCTCCTCCGAACCGAAGGTGATGTCGCCCCCCATTCCAGCGGTTAGGTTCAAAACCACATCCAGGTCGAGATCGCGCACCCGCTCGGTCACCTCGCGATAGAGGGCCAGATCGCGTGCCGGCTTGCCGGTCTCGGGGTCGCGCACATGGGCGTGCACCACCGCCGCGCCGGCCTGGGCCGCCGCCCGTGCGCTCTCGGCGATCTCCTTCGGGCTGCGCGGCACATGGGGACTTTTGTCCTGGGTGCTGCCGGACCCGGTCAGGGCGCAGGTCACGAACACCTCGCGGTTCATCTCGAGCGGCATGGCGTCCCTCTCAAAGGCTGCTTTTCTTTCCCGATAGTCGGCTCGCTCGAAGAGCGCCAGCGCTTTCGACAAGACAGGGCCGATCGGCCCGCTCAAACATTGTGGCGGGTGGCCGAGTCGGCCTATGTTGCGGAGCGAGAAGTCTGGGGGATCATCGATGCTCGACGAGACCGCGCGCGCCTGGGGCGAGGCTCTGATCACGACCGCGACCTGGTGGACTTATGCGGGTCTCGGCGTGGCGGCGGTCTTTCTTGCCTGGGGGATCGACAGGGTAGAGCCGAATGCCCGGCGCGCCTGGACCTTCCGCCCCCTTCTCGTCCCCGGTATCGTCCTCCTCTGGCCATTGGTCCTGGGGCGCTGGGCCGTCCTCGAGGCGCGGGCCGAACGGCCGCTGGCACGCCATCGCCCGCCCCGGGGTTTTCACCGCGTCGCTGCTTGGGGTCTCGCGGCCGGGCTGCCGATCCTCTTGATCGCGGGCCTTCTCGCGCGCCAGACCGGACCTACCGAGCGGCCGCCCGAGCTGCTGTCTCCCCCTGCCGAGGAGCCTGCGCGATGAGCGTCGCTTATGTGCCGGTCCAGTGGACCCGTTCCAAATGGGTCTATGACGGCGTGCTTCTGGCGCTGGTCGTTGCCTATATCGGGGCGTTCCTGCATCTGGCTGAGCCGGATGTCACGCGGCCAACCGATACCTTGATCCAGCGGATGCGGGCCTTCGGGTCATGCGCCTTTTTCATGCTGACTGCGATCCTGATGATCGGACCGCTCGCCCGGCTCGACCGGCGCTTTTTGCCATTGCTCTACAACCGTCGCCATTTCGGGGTGATGACATTTGCGGTCGCCCTGACCCATGCCGGCTTCGTGCTCGACTGGTACTATGCGTTTTCGCCCCTCGACCCGTTTTTGGCGCTGCTGGTGTCCAACACCAGCTTCGGGCTCGCCGCGGGTTTTCCCTTCGAGGTGCTCGGCATCGTGGCCCTGCTGTCGCTCGCGATCCTCGCGGTGACGAGCCATGACTTCTGGTTGAGCTTCCTGACCGCGCCGGTGTGGAAGGCGTTGCACTACTCCGTCTACGTCGCCTATGCGGCAGTGGTGGGCCATGTGGCCTTCGGTGCGCTTCAGGACCAAACCAACCCGCTTTTCGCCATGGTCGTGGGCCTCTGCGCGGTTGCCGTTGGCGGTCTGCATCTCATCGCCGCTTTGCGGGAGCCGGACGACAGCGGCGCTGCACGGGAGGCAGACTGGGAGCGGGTCGGCCGACCGGACGAGATCGCAGAAGGAACCGCTAAGGTGATACGCTTGGCGAGCGGCGAACGGGTTGCGGTGTTCCGCCATGCGGGTCGGCTATCGGCAATCTCCAATGCCTGCGCCCACCAAAACGGCCCGCTCGGCGAGGGTCGGGTGATCGATGGCTGCGTCACATGCCCGTGGCACGGCTTCCAGTACCGGTTGGAAGACGGCCGCTCCCCAGCCCCGTTCACCGAGATGGTCCCAACTTACCAACTCACGCTGCGCGACGGCGCCGTCTGGGTTGATGCCCGCCCCAACCCGCCCGGAACCGCCGTGCCCCCGCTGGAGCTTGCCGAGGAGGCCGCTGATGCGCACGCCTGAGCCCGAGATTTTCTATGTCGGCTATCTGCCGGTGCCGCGCCGCTTGCGTGGGTTTCTCGCCGTCGCGGCCTTGATCCTGGTGGCTGCGTTTTTCGGGCTCGGCTATGCGGTGTCCTCGACCCAACGAGACCCGGGCGACGGCGCCTTTCGCTGGGACTGGGGCCGCCAGACCGTGACAGGGATACTCCGGGCCGAGCCGTATCCGACCGTGACGCTGACGCAAGCCAGCGAGCGCTTCGCCGAGGGCCAAACGCTCATGCTCTCGGGCGGGGGCAAGCGGGGCGTCCAGGATCGGGCCGCGCCCCTCGATGGACAGTTGGTCTCCGTGTCGGGCATCGCCCTGACGCGAGGAGACTTGGACATGATCCAGGTCCGCGGTGCAGCCGACGGGCTCGAAGCGATTGCCGGAGACGGGGCCGGCGCAGAGGTCCCAGCCGATGTTGCGCTCGGGCGTTGGCGCGTAACGGGGGAGATCTGCGACGGCAAATGCGTCGCCGGTGCCATGCGCCCGGGCCGCGGCCTTTCGCATAAGGCATGCGCCAATCTCTGTCTGATCGGGGGCGTCCCACCCGTCTTCGTCGCCACCGGCGAGATCGAGGGTTCGGCATTTCTCCTGATGGCCGGTCCGGATGGCAACGCGCTCGGCCCTGAAATCCTCGATGCGGTCGCACGTCTCGTCGAAGTCGAGGGCGCGGTCCTGCGGCGCGGCGATCTCCTGATCCTGCGGATCGACCCAGAGACCCTGAGGCTGCTGTGAACGCGCTGCTGCCTCGGCTCCTTGGCCTCGCCATCGCCACCGCTCTCGGCGCCGCGCTCTGGGCGCTTTGGGCCTACTGGGGTGCGATCTCCCGGCTCGACCAGTGGACCGGGATCGAAAGCCTCCGCGTGCTTCGGCCCTGGCTCACCGAATTGAAGCTGCCGATCCTCGTCGTGCTCGGCACCCTGCTCCTCACCGTGGCAAATCGGGTGGTGGAACGGTTTCGAATCGGCCACTGAGAGGGCCCCCGCCCAGTTGTCGGCTTGAATGGGCTGCGAATTTGTCCGAAAAATCCGTGACCCATCTTGCAGAAGGTCCAGGTCGCATGCGCTGCCGCATCCCGATCCTCGTGTTCTGCGCGCTGGCATCGCTCGCGCCGTGGCAAGCTCTTGCTCAAACCGACCGGGCCCCGCTCATGGTGTTCGCAGCGTCGAGCCTGGCCGATCCGATCACTGCCGCCGCCGACAATTTCGAGCGACAAAACGGCATCCCCGTACGCACGGTGTTCGGCGCTTCCTCCACGCTCGTCAACCAGGTTGTCGCTGGCGCGCCCGCGGAAGTGATCATCTCCGCCAATGGGGCCTGGATGGACCGTCTCGAGGCCGCGGGGTTGATCATCGCCGGCTCGCGGCGCGAGATCGCCGGCAACAGCCTCGTGCTCGTGGCTGCCGGACGCGGCGCCCCCCCACCCTCAGCGGACCCCGCGGAGATTTTGCTCGGCACGCCCGGAGACATCGCGGTGGGAGACCCGGCTCTCGTCCCGGTCGGCTTCTATGCCCATGCGGCGCTTGACGGTCTCGGCATCTGGGAGGCGGTAGCACCTCGCGTCGCCCCGACGGCGAGCACCGAGGAAGCGCTGGACATGGTCGCCCGCGGCGCCGCTCCCTTCGGCATTGTCTATCGGACGGATGCTGGGCTGCCGGAGATGATCCGACGGCTGGCCGATTTTCCTGAAGCGAGCCACCCGCCGATCCGGTATCATGGCGCGGTGGTCGCTGGCGGTGCGGTAGACTTGGCGGAGGCATTTCTCGACCACTTGACCGGCGCCCCTGGCCAGTCCGTCTTCAGGGACTACGGTTTCAGCATCCCTCAAGCAAGGAGCCCCACCGGCCAAGAGCCCCCGTTTTAGGCCTCTCCCGCGGGACTTAGAGTGTCGAGGGCGCGGCGGAACTGGTCGGGGTCCACATTTCCGCCCGAGATCACGACGACGACATGGTCGCTCTCGATGGCAGATGCTTTGTAAAGCGCTGCGGCGAGCGCCACAGCCCCGCCCGGCTCGACGACAAGCTTGAGACGCTCGAAGGCGCGGCCCATCGCCTGAAGCGCCTCGGTGTCCGACACAGTGATGCCGGGGCCTGCAAGCCGCTTCAGGATCGGAAAGGTCAGTTCGCCCGGCATGGGGGTAATGATCGCATCGCAAATCGACTGGGCACCGGGGGTGTTGGGCAGCCGCTCGCCCGCGGCAAGCGAGCGGGTCATATCGTCGAAGCCCTCGGGCTCGACCGGCCGCACGGTGAGCCCGGGCGCCTCGGCCGCGAGCGCTACCGCCATGCCAGCGGTAAGGCCCCCGCCCCCGCAACAAACGAGCACCTCGCCGCGGGTCACCCCCATTGCGCGGGCTTGGCCGGCGATCTCAAGCCCAGCGGTGCCCTGCCCGGCCATCACCAAGGGCTCATCGAAGGGCCTGACCAGCGCGAGCCCCCGTTCCGCCGCCAGGGCCTCGCCGATCTCCTCACGGCTTTCGCCGCCGGCCCGATCATAGAGCACAACCTCGGCACCATAGGCGCGCGTCGCCTTGATTTTGAGCGCCGGCGCGTCCTTGGGCATGACGATCACCGCCGGAATGCCGAGTTCCTCCGCCGCATGCGCCACCCCTTGCGCGTGGTTGCCGCTGGAATAGGCCAGCACACCCTTCTCCCGCGCCTCCGGCGGCAGCGCGGTCAGCGCCGACCAAGCGCCGCGGAACTTGAAGCTCCCGGTCCGCTGGAGGCATTCCGCCTTGATCAGGACCCGACGCCCGGCGAGACGGTTGATGCCGGGGTCTTCGAGCAACGGGGTGATCCGAGCCACGCCTTCGAGCCGACGGCGGGCGGATCTGACATCCTTAATCGTGATCGCTTCGGTGGTATCCACTAGGTTCATGCATGATCCTCCAGAAATCTGTCGAGCGCCGCCACTGCCTCGGGCTCGTCGAGAAACGGGCAGTGGCCGCGATTGGCAATCTCGATCAGGGTGAGTGCCGGGTGGCTCTCGACCATCTTCGCAGCCGTCTCGCGCGACAGGATATCTGAATTCTGCCCACGAAAGAGCAAGATAGGCAAGTCGTGAAGCGCTTCGAACATCGGCCAAAGATTTATCGTCGCCACCTCGCTGTCGATCGCGATGGCGGCGGCGTTGCGGAGTTTCTTGTCGTAAGAGCGGCGCGGGCGCCCGCCCTTGTCCTTGTAGATGGCCCGCGCGTGGGTAACCCAGCGGTCGAGCGGCACATCGGGAAATTCGCGCGCATTGCTCTGCATCAGGTCCGCCGCCGCTTGCTCGAAGGTGTCGCCCTTAGGCTGGCGGCCGAGCGTTGCCATGATCCGCAAGAGCCCGCGCATCTCGATCACGGCGCCGACATCGTTGAGCACGATGGCTTTCACGCGGTCCCGAGCGCCCGAGCCAAGCGCCATCGCCAGGATGCCGCCGCGCGAGGTGCCGATGATCGTCGTCTTCGCGATCCCCAGATGGTCGAGCAAGGCCAGGGCATCGCCGCTCTCGACGGGCACGGTGTATTCGGCGAGGGGGTCCTCGGCATGGTCGGACTTACCGCGCCCCCGGCTGTCGAGCCGGATCACGCGGTAACGGTCGGCGAGATGCGCGGCAACCGTGTCGAAATCCCGCCCGTTCCGTGTGAGCCCTGCCAGGCAAAGCACGGGCGGACCGTCGCCGCCGCTGTCGCGATAGGCGAGCTGGCGGCCATCCGGCGCGGCGAACTGCGCGGTCACAAGGCGTCCGCGATCTCGGGGATAGCAGTGAGATCCGCTGCCACCCGATCTGGGCCTGTGGTCAAGCGCTCCCGCGGGGCGCCGGTGCGGTTGACCCATACCGTCCGGAAGCCGTAAGCCGCCGCGCCCCAGGCGTCCCACCCGTTCGACGAGACGAAAAGGACGGCGCGGGCGGGGACGCCAAACTGGCGCCCGACCAGCGCATAAGTCCGTGGGTCGGGTTTGAAAACGCCGACGCTCTCGACCGACAGCAGCGCATCCAGCCGATCGCCAATTCCCGCGCTCTCGACGGCAGCAGCCAACATCTCGGGATTGGCGTTCGACAGGATGGCGGTCTGAAGGCCCTTGTCCCTCAGCTGAGACAGAACTTCTGCCGCCTCCGGATAGGCATCTAGGCGCCGGTAGAGGCCCAGCAGCCCCGCGCGCAATTCCGGATCGGCCAGTTCCAACGCCGCGAGCGCGTGATCCAACGCTTGCTGCGTCACTTGCCAGAAATCGGTGTGCACCCCGGCGGCAGCTCTAAGCCAAGTATAGGCAAGCTGCTTTTCCCGCCAAAGCGCGGCCAGCTCAGAAGCCTTTGGGGCGAATGCCTCCTGGCCCGGCGCCGCAGCAAGGCGACGCGCGGCGGCGGCCACGTCGAACAACGTGCCATAGGCGTCGAAGACGCAGACGGAGATGAACATGGGCGCGCTCCCCAAAACGCGGATCGTCGTGCGAATTTTTTCGGCACTCTGGACGAGCCCGCCTGGAAAGAAAAGCCCCGGAAGCCCGCGGGCTGTGCCGCACCGCTCCGCTCAGCAGATCGCGTCGATCTGGTCCATGGCGAGCCCACCGGGAACGATCGTGACCGGTATGGGCAAGCGGCCGGCCATTTTCTGCACCATCTGGGTGACCAAAGGACCGGGTCCGTCGTCATCGCCCGCGCCGAGGACCAGAACGCCGATCTCCGGATCCGTCTCGATCTGGCGCAGGACCTGTTCCGCAGGTTTGCCTTCACGGATATCGAACTCCGGCATGGTCCCGGTCAGCGCCTTCAGCTCTTCGGCCAGATCGGCAAGCCGCGTCTCCGCCTTGTGCCGCGCCTCGGCGCGCATGAGCTCGGCCACCCCCATCCAGTGCTGGAATTCGTCCGGCCGGATCACGTACAGCATGGTGACGAGCCCGCCGGTGTTTTGGGCGCGACGGGCCGCGAAGCGCATCGCCTGGGCGCATTCGGGCGTATCGTCGATCACCACCAGGAATTTTCGCAAGCGGTCCTCCCCCGCGGCCACCCGGATCTGGCCCGGGCAAGCCCTGACGATGGCACCGC
>JBHJGY010000042.1:0-18786 GCA_050331335.1 Pikeienuella sp. | reverse complement strand
GGCGCCCGTGCGCTAGGTCGCGGCGGGGCCGCCTGCGCCTTGGGACACTGGGCCGCCACGATGAGCGCACCGGAGGAACTCCTTACCGTCTTGCCGCCGAGCTGGGTCCTGGGCATCGTCGCGATTGCCGGCATAGCCCTCCTGCTCTTCGGCCTCCTGGCGGTCCTGATCCTCACGCTCAAGCGTCGAACGGCAGAAATCGAGGCTCTGGAGGAGCGGCTTGCCGAGGTTGAGGCGACGGTTGGGCAAGCCGAGGCGGCGCGCGATATTGCCCGGGTAGAGCTCGATCGGCTGGTTGGGCTTGCGGACATCGCTGGCGAGGTGTGGACCCGCAGGCCGCTGGCACCGCCGCCCGACTATGCCGCACGGTTAGCCGACAGCATTCCCATCCTCGGCTTGGCAAATCTCAAGGGGGGCGTCGGAAAAACGACGCTCTCGGCCAATCTCGCCGCCTATTTCGACGCCCGCGGCGAGCGGGTTCTCCTGATCGATCTCGACTACCAGGGATCGCTGACCGGCATGGCCTTGGGGGGAACCACGCCCCCTCGGGCGGGGGGGCTCTCGGGCGCCGAACAGCTGCTGCAAGGCGCTCTGCCGAAGATCCTGCCACTGGTCGGGGCGCGGAGCAATTCCGGCGTCATCGATGCGGCCTATCCCTTGCTCAACGAGGAGAACCGGATCCTCTTTCGGTGGCTGTTGGGGATGACCGAGGACGATGTGCGCTATCGGCTGGCCAAGCTGCTGCTCGAACCGCGCCTGCAGTCACTTTATGATCGGGTGATCATCGACAGCCCGCCGCGGGTGACGCTCGGCCTGGTCAACGCGCTCTGCGCTGCCACCCATCTTTTGATCCCCACCCAGCTCAACGGGCTGTCTACCGAGGCGGTGGAGAACTTCCTCGGCACCCTCGACGCCCTGCGGCCCCACCCGCTGCCGCCGGTTCAGCGCTACCGCATCGTCGGCATCCAAAAGACCTGGAGCACCGAGCGGCTGTCCCGCGCCGAGATCGCCGCAATCGCGGAGATCGACCGGATCCTCGAGAGCCGCGGGGAAGCCCGGACGCTGTTTTATCGCGATGCCGTGCTGCCCAACATGTCCGGGTTTCAGCGGGCGGCAGGGCGTGGCCTCGCCTATCAGGTCGAGCCCTCCGTCCGCCCCGAGATCGACCGCCTCGCCGCCCGCGTCGCCGACTTCGCCCCGTCCTATGCCGAGCCACCGGAGGACTGAGCGTCAGAGCGGCACCAGGCGGTCGAGCAGGGCAGGCGCCTCGCTGTAATGTGCCATCACGGCGTCGGGCGCCAGAGAATCGAGGGGCTCGGCGGCAAAGCCGAAGCTGGTGAGAACCACCGGCACCCCAGCGGCCCGGGCGGTCTCCAGATCGGTGCGGGTGTCGCCCAGCATCACCGAGCGCTCCGGCGCCGCCCCGATCCGCCGGCAGGTCTCGCGGAAATGTTCGGGGTCGGGCTTGCGGACGGGCAGCGTGTCCGCGCCCAGAACCGCGCCGAAGCGTTCCAACACCCCCAGCCGCTCGAGCAGGACCAAAGCCAACCGTTCGGGCTTGTTGGTGCACACCCCGATCCGCCAGCCCGCGGCAACGAGCGCGTCGAGACAGGTCTCAACGCCGTCGAAAAGATGGGTCTCGCCGTCGATCCGAGCTTCGTAGGCGATCAGCAGCTCCGGATAGATCTCGTCGGTCAGCGCGATCTCCGCCGCGCCGAAGGGGTCGCGGCCGGCCCGAGAGAGCGCGCGGCGGATCATCTCGCGCCCACCGCGGCCGGCATAGGGCTTGTCGGTCGCTGGATCCAAGAGCGGCAAACCACGCGGGGCCAGCGCGTCATTGGCCGCGGCGAGCAGATCGCCTGCGGTGTTGGCCAACGTCCCGTCCAAATCGAATATCGCGCCGCGCATCGCCCCTGTCCTCGCTTGCCGCATCACACACGTCTCCTTAACCGCACTCGGCAATCTTTCGTAACAGGAACTGATCGACGGGGTGCTTCCCTCGGCCAGGGGCGCTGCGTAGAGGGACCGCATGAGCGAGCATGTGATAGAGGCGGGGCAGGGCAGGCGGCCGGTGGCCGTGGTGATCCTCGCAGCGGGACGGGGAACGCGGATGCGTTCGGCCCGGCCAAAGGTTCTGCACGAGGTGGGGGCCGCGCCGCTCCTGCATCACGCGATGGCGGCGGCGGAAGCGCTGGCGCCGGAGCGGTTGGCCGTGGTGGTTGGTCACGGCGCGGAGGCGGTGGCTGCGGCGGCACGCGCCCGGGTGCCAAGTGTTGCGGTTTGTCTTCAGCAGGAGCAGCTGGGCACGGGCCATGCAGTGATGGCGGCCGCGCCTGCGCTTGCCGGATTCTCGGGCGATCTCATCGTCCTTTTCGGTGACACGCCCTTTGTCTCGGCCGAGAGCCTCGCGGGGTTGCGCGCCTTGCTGAAAACCCATGCGCTGGCCGTTTTGGGTTTCGAGGCGGCTGATCCCGGGCGCTACGGCCGGTTGGTGATCGGAGCGGACGGGGCGCTCGAGCGGATTGTCGAGGCAAAGGATGCGGGCCCCGAGGAACGCGCGCTTGTCACCTGCAATTCGGGCGTCATGGCGGGCGATTGCGCGACGATGTTGGAGCTTCTCGGCCAGGTCCGCGCCGACAACGCCCAGCGGGAATACTACCTCACCGATCTCCCTGGCCTCGCCCGCGGCACGGGGCGCACCACCGGCATCGTCTTCTGCCCCGAAGCGGAGACCCTCGGGGTTAACGATCGGGTGCAACTCGCCGCTGCAGAGGCCGCCTTCCAAGCCGCCGCGCGGGCGGCGGCGATGCGGGCTGGGGCCACGCTCATCGCGCCGGAGACGGTATTCCTCGCCCAAGACACCGAGTTGGGCGAGGATGTGACCGTCGAGCCCCATGTCGTGTTCGGGCCTGGCGTCCGGGTGGCGGATGGCGCGCGGATACGGGCCTTCTCCCATCTCGAGGGGGCGGAGGTCGGTCCTGGCGCCGTCGTCGGCCCCTATGCGCGGCTGCGGCCCGGGACCCGTCTGGGCGCCGATGTTCGGATCGGCAACTTCGTCGAGCTTAAGAACGCGCAGATGGACGCGGGCGCGAAGGCAGGCCACCTGTCCTATCTCGGCGATGTTTCGGTGGGGTCGGAGGCGAATATCGGCGCGGGCACCATCACCTGCAACTATGACGGCGTGGATAAACACCGCACCGACATCGGCGCCGGCGCCTTCATCGGCAGCAACACCGCGCTGATCGCCCCGGTCTGCGTCGGCGACGGCGCCTACGTCGCCACCGGCACGGTCATCACCCGCAGCGTGCCCGACGATGCGCTCGCCATCGCACGCACTCAGCAACAGAACCGCGACAGCGGGGCCACGCGGCTCCGCACCACCCTCGCCGCCCGCAAGGCGGCAAAGGCGCAACGAAAGCCATAGGAGACGCCCATGTGTGGGATCGTCGGCATGCTCGGCCAGCTCGAGGCCGCCCCCCGTTTGCTCGATGCGCTGCGGCGACTCGAGTATCGCGGTTACGACAGCGCAGGGCTCACCACGCTGGAGAACGGGCGGGCGATCCGCCGACGGGCCGTGGGCAAGCTGAGCGAGCTGATCCGCTGCGTCGCCGCCGACCCTGCACGCGGCACCATCGGCATCGGGCATACCCGTTGGGCGACCCATGGCGCGCCGACCTTGGAAAATGCCCACCCCCATGCCGCGGGGCCGGTCCACTTGGTCCATAACGGGATCATCGAGAACTACAAGGCGCTCCGCGACGCCCTCGCCGCCGACGGCATCGTCTGCGAAACCCAGACCGATACCGAGGTTGTCGCCCGGCTAACAGCGCAGGCCATGGCTCAAGGGCACGCGCCGGAGGCTGCCGTGGCCCAGACCGTCGGCCGCCTGGAGGGGGCCTTTGCGCTCGCCTTTCTGTTCGAGGGGCAGCCGGATTTGATGATCGTCGCGCGCCATGGCAGCCCGTTGGCGATCGGTTGGGGCGAGGACGAGATGTATGTCGGCTCCGACGCGCTGGCGCTTTCGCCGATGACCTCCCGGATCACCTATCTGGAGGAGGGCGATTGGGCGGTGCTGACCCGCCAGGGCGCGACCATCCGCGACCGCTCGGGCGCCGTCGTCGCGCGGGAGATCCGGTCTGTCGCCGTCGAGGGCACCTTGGCGGACAAGGGGCGCCATCGCCACTTCATGGCCAAGGAAATCCACGAGCAGCCCAGCGCGTTGGCACGTGTGCTCGCGCAATACATCGACCAAGGGCGCGCGCAGGTCGTCTCACCGGCGGAGAAGGTGGACTGGCAGGGCTTGTCGCGGCTCTTTCTGATCGGTTGCGGCACGGCCAGCTATGCCGGCCACGTGGCGAAGTATTGGTTCGAGCAGATCGCCGGCCTGCCCTGCGAGCTCGATATTGCCTCGGAGTTTCGCTACCGCGAGCCGCCGATCGACGGCACCGAAGCGGCACTCTTCATAAGCCAATCGGGCGAGACCGCGGACACCCTCGCCGCGCTGCGCCATGTCGCAGGCCGGGTGCGCGAGAGCCTGGCCGTGGTTAACGTGACCGAGAGCTCCATCGCCCGTGAGGTCGGCATCGTGCTTCCGACGCTCGCTGGCCCAGAGATCGGCGTCGCCTCGACCAAGGCATTTACCTGCCAGCTCACCGTCCTTTTCGCGACCGCCGTGCTCGCCGCGCGCGCCCGGGGTCGGATCGACGCGGATGAGGAGGCCCGGCTTGTGGGCGCCTTGCGGCAGGTGCCCAGCCTCGCCGCCGAAACGCTGCGCCTGGAGCCTCAGATCGCCGCCGCGGCGGACGAAATCTCCCATGCCCGCGACGTGCTCTATCTCGGCCGCGGCCGGCTCTTCCCCCTGGCGCTGGAAGGGGCGCTGAAGCTCAAGGAAATCAGCTACATTCATGCCGAGGGGTATGCCAGCGGGGAGCTGAAGCACGGCCCCATCGCTCTGATCGACGACGGTGTGCCGGTCGTCGTGCTCGCTCCGTCAGACCCGCTGTTCGGCAAGACCGTCTCCAACATGCAGGAGGTGATGGCGCGCGGGGCGCGGGTTTATCTCATCACCGACCCCGAGGGGGCGGCCGCGGCGGCAGGCGAGCCTGGCCAGCGCCTCATCGTGCCCGCGATCCTTCCCGACCTGGCGCCGATCCTTTACGCTTTGCCGGCCCAGCTCCTCGCCTACCATGCGGCGCTCTCGCGCGGAACCGATGTGGACCAGCCGCGCAATCTCGCCAAATCGGTCACCGTCGAGTAGGGTCCGTCTCAAACAAATCCAACGCGTAAGATCCGTGGGACCCAGATGCTTGCGAAGATCCTGACCCTGCACCCGTCGCAGCCCGCCCTGGCGGCGGTGGCGGCGTGCCTCATCCTCAGCGGCTGCCTTCTGGCCGAACGCCCGGAGCCGAAACCGGAGGCCGCGCCTGATTTCTCGCATTTGCGTGAGCCGGGCTGCTACACCGTCGATCTCTTCCGCGAGGTGCCCATCCAGCCAGCGGATGGTCTGCCGCAGGAGTTCGCGCGCTACTTGGGCGCCTGGGGCAACGGCGTGTGGAACGGCAGCTGGTGTCACGATCTGTTGATCCATACGGTTCACGCCGATGGTCGGGTCGAGTTGCTCGATATGCACGCGCCGTCCGAGGAATTCCGGAAACCTGCCTCGGTTTTCAAGCGCACGGGGCAGATTCGCGAGGATGGCGCGCTGCATTTCACCCATGGCATCGTCGCACGCCGATACGAAATCCGCGAGGGTCTGATGTTCGGCCGCGCAGAGGGCGGGGCCTTCGGGGAGGCAGATATCGTGCTCTCGCGTAAAGGGGTGGTGCCCCTGCCGGTGCCGCGGCCCGTTCAGATCGCGCGCGGCCCCGTGGCGGAGCCGGGTGTTCCGTCGGTTGCGGCCGTGCCGGCTTTTGGCAGTGCGCCGATCCCGCCTGAGCGGGCGCTCCAACCTTAGGCTTCGGCGGCCGCAACGCCCGGTGCTTCGGGGTGGTTGGACGCTCAGCCGTGACGGCGCCCGGCGGCGCATCTGCCCCCTGTGAGGCGTCTTCTGCCGCAGGCCGCGGGTGGTAACCAATCCTGGATTCGGCCGCCCTGCCGCAGCATCGGCCCCTGTGCCGCCCTGCCGCAGCGGCCGGCCTCGAAAGGCAACGCGCGCGCTTTAGCTCCTGCGTCGAAAGGAGACCTCATGCCTGCACGGATCTGGATCGCCCTCGCCTACGGCGCCGTTTGTCACGCCGCCTTTGCCATCGCCGTTGCCGTGATGATCCTGGCGATGTGGGTCGGGATGAGCCGCTCCTTGGGCACGGTGCCGCAACCTTGGGCTTGGCTCGCCAATGCTGCGCTGCTGCTGCAATTTGCCGTTGGGCACTCGGCGCTGCTCTCGGCACGGGGGCGACGCCTCCTGGCGCGTCTTGCGCCGGGACCGCATGGAGCCACGCTGGCGACAACCACTTACGTCGTCATCGCCTCTGCCCAGCTCTTTGCGCTCTTTGCGCTATGGACACCGTCTGGGATAACTTGGTGGCAGGCAGAGGGTGGCGCGCTTTGGGCGATGACGGCGGTCTATGCGGCGTGTTGGGCGCTGCTGATGAAGGCCTCTTTCGATGCCGGAGCCGAAGTTCAGTCGGGCTATCTCGGTTGGTCGTCTCTTTTTCGCGGTGTTGCGCCGGTCTTCCCGGACATGCCACAGACCGGGCTTTTCCGGATCGTGCGCCAGCCGATCTATGTGAGCTTCGCGCTGACACTGTGGACCGTGCCGGTCTGGACGCCGGATCAGCTCTTTTTGGCGAGCGTGTTAACCGCGTACTGCCTGATTGGCCCGCGCTTCAAGGAGCGGCGGTTTGCCCGGATCTTCGGCGCGCGCTTCGCCGCCTACCGCGCTAAAGTGCCGTATTGGCTGCCCTGGCCGCGGCCCGGGGGGGCGCGGTGAGCGGGGAACCCGAGAGCGTTTGGGACTATCCCCGCCCGCCGCGGCTTGAGCGTGTTGCGGCGCTCATCCGGGTTGTGTTCGCCGGATGCGAGGTGGTTCGGAGCCTGCGGGCCCATCGGGTGCTCGAGACATCGCATCCGCCTGTCTACTATGTACCGCCGGAAGATGTGGCCGACGGGGTTCTTCGCCCAACCGGCGGCACGTCGTTTTGCGAATGGAAGGGGGCGGCGCAGTATTTCGACCTTGCGGTTGGCGACCGGCTAAGCGCCCGCGCCGCCTGGTGCTACCCGGCGATCACACCGGCTTATCGTCAGATCGAGGGGCATTTGGCCTTTTATGCCAGCCGGGTTGACGCGGCCTGGGTCGGCGACGCGCGTGTCCGTGCCCAGGACGGCGACTTTTATGGCGGGTGGATCACCGCCGGGATCGTCGGGCCGTTCAAGGGACCGCCGGGCACGCGGTTTTGGTGAGCAGACCCCATGGATACACCCGCCCAACTGCATTGGACCGCCAGCCGCGCCACCGGGCTCGAACGGCTTGCCGCCTTCGCCCCGAGGATGGGCCACGCCTATGCCGCGGGTCGCAACTACGATCTCGGCCCAGGCAAACACGGCCGCGTCTCGGGGCTTTCGCCGTATGTCCGCCGGCGGCTCGTCACCGAGCGGGAGCTTGTGGCGGCGGCGCTCGCCCATCATGGCCCGGCAGCCGCGGAGAAATTCGTGCAAGAAGTCTTCTGGCGCAGCTATTTCCGCGGCTGGCTGGAGGCCCGACCTGCCGTTTGGGACGCCTATCGGCAAGGCCTGGACCGCGATCTCGACATGCTCGCAGAAGCGCCGGGGCTTGCAAAGCATGTGGCAGCAGCTGAAACCGGGCGCACCGGGCTCGCATGTTTCGACGCCTGGATGCATGAGTTGATCGACACGGGCTATCTTCACAACCATGCGCGGATGTGGGCCGCGTCGATCTGGATCTTTACCTTGAACCTGCCTTGGCGGATCGGCGCCGATCTTTTCCTCCGCCACCTGATCGACGGTTGTCCGGCTTCGAACACCCTCGGCTGGCGTTGGGTCGCGGGCCTGCATACGCGTGGCAAAAGTTATCAGGCGCAGGCTTGGAACATCGCGAAATTCACGCAAGGCCGCTTCACGCCGGGTGACGCGGAACTCGCGGATGTGGCATTGCCGCTGGAGGAGCCGGATCCGCCGCGTCCCGCGCCGCTGCGGCCCGTTGTGGCGCCAGACCGGGCGCTGCCGACGGCCTTGCTCGTCACCGAGGAAGATCTAACCCCGGAGCAGGCCGATCTCGCGGGCCGTGATCTCGTTGCAGTCGCCACGCTACGGGCCAGCGCTCTGCGCTCGCCGCGGGAAGTTTCCCCCGTGGTTGCCGATTTCGACCGCGCTGCCTTGGCCGATGCCGCAGAACGCCTGCAGGCGGCCGGCGCGCCGGCGGCCGAGGCGTTGACCGCAGGCCCACCAGGCAGCCTCACTGCCTGGGCGCAAGACCGTGGCGTCCGCCAAATCGCGACGGTGTTCGTTCCTGTCGGGCCGGTGCGGGACTGGCTCGACCGTGAGGCCGAGCCGCTGGCCCAGGCTGGGATCCGGCTCGCCGAGTTTTGCCGCGATTGGGACCGGCGCATCTGGCCACACGCCACGGCGGGGTTTTTCAAGGTGAAAAAACAGATCCCGCGCTTGCTCCGCGAATTCGAACTCATCGACTGACCGGCCGGCCTCACCCCTTTAACGATTTTTCCCATTCCGGTTCCGGGGAAAAAGCCGCCTTGGCCGCTTCGATAAAGGCGCGGGTCTTGGTCGAGACATGCCGGGTATTGGGATAGACCACGTGCAGCGCCACCCCGTCCCAAGCGATATGCGGCAAGATCACCTCAAGATCGCCGCGCTCGATTGCGGCATGGTCGATGAAGCTCGGCTTCAGCACGACACCCAGCCCCGCAATGGCCGCGTCGCGCAGCATGTCGCCATTGCTCGCCCGGATCCGCATCTGCATCTGGAGCGACGCTTCCGAGCCGTCATGGTCGGTATAGCGCCAGATATCCGGCCGCTCGCTCCCCGCATAGCAGAGCGCGGGCAAGGCGCGCAGATCCTCCGGCGACTGGGGCCTGCCGTTTTCGCACAGAAACGACGGTGCCGCGCAGGCGAGCATCCGCACATCGCACAGCTTACGGGCGATCAGGGAGCTGTCGCGAAGGGTGCCGATCCGAAGCGCAAGATCGAAGCCCTCGCCGACAAGATCCACCATGCGGTCCGATAGGTCGAGATCGATGGTAAGCTCGGGATGGTTCTCAGCGAAGCGACTGATCAGCGGGGTCAAATGTGCCACGCCGAAACTCAGGGGGGCAGCGATCCGCAGCCGACCCCGAAACCCGCGGCCCTTATCGGCGAGGTCGGCCTCGGCCTCTTCGAGATCGGCCAAGATCTGCTGGCAACGGCGGTAAAAATGCTGGCCTTCGTCGGTGAGGCTCATGCGCCGGGTCGTCCGGGTGACGAGCTGAACGCCCAGGCGGCTCTCGAGTTCCTTAAGCCGACGACTGACTGCCGATGGCGCAAGGCTCAAGCTTTCGGCCGCGCGGGTAACGCTCTGGAATTCCGCAACCTGCACAAAGCAGCGAATGTTCTCGAAACGGTTCAGCGTCTTCTCCCAAGCGTCTAGAGAAAAGTCGGAAAGGCGAGATTATGCCCGTATCTGGCGGTGCCGGGTTGCCAGCGCAAGGGCCGCGTCGGCAAAAGACTAGCGAATTCGTCTGGAAATTCCTCAGCCCATGATGTGCCCGACCCGAAGCGCGGCCGGGGGCCTATTTGTCACCAAAGCGTGACCAGAGTCGTGATAACCATGCCATCCGAAGAGATCACGAAAGGCGCCCCATGCCCCGCTCCATCGCCGTCGGCATGCTTGCCGCTGTCGCTGCCCTTGCCCCGGTGTCGCCCTGGGCCTTCGACCAACTCGACGGCTACTTCATCGCGCTGCAGGCCTGCCCCACCGGGCCGTCGATCGCGGCCAGCCGGGACCCCGAGATGCCGAAGACCGAGATCCGTCGCGCCTACGAGATGCTCGGCAAGAACAAGGCGGCGCACACCCATTTTCAGATCGTGATGCCTGAGGTCGCGGGCGAGACGGCCCGCTGGGTCGATGCCCGCTGCGGGGTACATGCAACGGTTGCGACCCGGCCGCTCGGTGACGGTGACGGTGACAGTGACGGGGGCGGTGGCAGCGGTCACGGGAACGGGAGCAGCAATGAACCCCTCGTACGCCCGGCGGCGACGGGTCAATCGACGGCGAACCTGCTGACCGCGAGCTGGCAACCCGCGTTTTGCGAAAAAGCGCCGGGGACAGCTGAGTGCCAAGCCCTGAACGGGGGCAACCTGCCCCATGCTGCGGGCCAGTTCTCCGTTCACGGGCTCTGGCCTCAGCCCAACGGATTTTTCTATTGCGGCGTTCCCGAAAGCATAGAGGAACTCGACGACCGGGATACTTGGCATCAGCTGCCGGCCCCGATGGTGGACGCGGACACGGCTCAGGAACTCGCGCGGGCCATGCCGGGCGTCGCCTCGCATTTGCATCACCATCAATGGATCAAGCACGGCACCTGTTACCTGCCGGACGCGTTCGGGACGGATGCGGCGGACGCGTATTTCGATCACACGCTTTGGCTGATGGCGCAGCTTAACGGCTCGGAGGTTGCAACGCTTTTCGCCGAGAATGTGGACGCATTTGTGTCGGGTGCGGAGATCCGCGCGGCATTCGACAGCGCTTTCGGTCCCGGTGCGGGGCAACGGGTGCGCATCGCGTGCCATACCGATCACGACAGCGGGCGGAAGCTGATTATCGAGCTTTGGGTTTATCTCAGCGGCACCATCTCGGAGGAGGCCGATTTTGGGGCGCTCATGCGGGCGGCCGATCCGGTCCGGCTGGATTGTGCCGGCGGGATCGTCGATCCGGCTGGCAACCAGCGCTGAGCTTGGCCACGGCGGGTGGCGGGCCCCGCCGCGGGCCAGCCGTCATCCAAATCGGCTTGTGGGGTTGCCGATGATATCCATGAACTCCTTGCGGGTTCGTGGGTCGGAGCGGAAGCTGCCGAGCATCGTCGAGGTGACCATGCTGACGCCGTGTTTGTGGACGCCGCGGGTGGACATGCAGTGATGTTCGCCCTCGACAACCACGCCCACGCCCTTGGGCTTCAGCACCTCCAGCAGGGTCGAGGCGATCTGAACGGTCATTTTCTCCTGCACTTGGAGGCGCTTGGCGAAGGCGTCGACCAGCCGCGCGAGCTTTGAGATCCCCACCACCCGATCGGTCGGGATGTACGCCACATGGGCGCGTCCAATGATCGGTGCCAAGTGGTGCTCGCAATAGCTTTCGAAGCGGATGTCTTTCAGCGTGACCATCTCGTCATAGCCTTCGACTTCCTCGAAGGTGCGCTGCAGCATCTCGACCGGATCTTCGTCATAGCCGCGGAACCATTCGCGATAGGCGCGCGCGACCCGAGCAGGGGTTTCGAGAAGACCTTCGCGGTCCGGATCGTCCCCGGCCCAGCGCAGGAGGGTACGCACGGCCGCCTCGGCCTCCGCCTGAGAGGGGCGCGCGGGCATGGCGCTCTCAACCTGCAATGCCTCGGGCTTCTCGATCTTGTTCATGGTCACCTCTGTCAAGCTCGCGCGCGGCTCTGCCACCCGTCGGACGGCACGTAGGCGCGTGCTGCGTCAAAGCAACCCGCTCAGCCCCGACGGCGCGCGCTGTCGCGCAAACTTGACATGTAGGGCGTCGCGCCGTCAAACAACCTCGAGCGCATGGGCCAGATCCTCGCAGAGATCAGCGGGGTCTTCGAGCCCGACCGAGAGCCGCACCAGCCCATCCGTGATCCCCAGAGCCGCCCGTGCCGCTTCTGAGAGCCGCTGATGGGTCGTGGTCGCAGGATGGGTTATGAGGCTCTTGGCGTCACCTAGGTTGTTCGAGATCGCCACGAGCTCAAGCCGATCGAGGAACCGGAACGCGCCGTCCTTGCCGCCGGCCACCTCGAAGGCGATCACCTGGCCCGGGCGAGACATCTGGGCGGCGGCGAGGTTATGTTGCGGGTGCGAAGGCAGCCCGGGATAAAGCACCCGGTCGACGCCCCGGTGGCCTTCGAGATGGGCGGCAACACGCTCCGCGCCGTCGGTTTGCGCGTCGGCACGCAAGGCGAGCGTCTCCAGACCTTTCAGCATGACCCAGGCATTGAATGGGCTGAGCGCAGGCCCGGTATGCTTCACATAGGGTTCGACCTCGTCGCGGATGAAACGCTCGGTCCCAAGCACCACGCCACCCAGGCAACGGCCCTGGCCATCGATATGCTTGGTGGCTGAGTAGACGACGATGTCGGCACCGAACGACATCGGTCGCTGAAACATCGGCGTCGCGAAGACGTTGTCGACGACCAACCGCGCGCCAGCGCCATGGGCGATCTCGGCCACGGCGGCGAGGTCGATGATCTCCAAAGTCGGATTGGAGGGGGTTTCCAAGAAGAAGAGCCGGGTTTCGGGCCGGACGGCATCGCGCCAGCCGGCGAGGTCGCGGCCGTCGATCAGCGTCACCTCGATGCCGAAACGGGGGCAAAGCGTCTCGAGGATGTAGAGGCAGGAGCCGAACAACGCCCGTGCCGCCACCACATGGTCTCCGGCGCGCAGCTGGCACATCAGGGCGGCGTGGACGGCGGCCATGCCCGATGCGGTGGCGAATGCCGCCTCGGCGCCCTCCAGCGCTGCGACACGGTCTTCGAACATCGCGACCGTGGGATTGCCGTAGCGCGCATAGATGAAAGCGTCCGAGCCCTCCGGCACCTCGCCCTTGAAGCGGGCCTCGGCGGCAGCCGCGTCGGGGTAGACGAAGCCCTGGGTCAGGAACAGCGCCTCTGATGTCTCGCCGTAGCTGCTGCGCCGGGTGCCTGCATGCACAAGTCGGGTGCGCGGCCGCTGCGCCACTGGCGCGCGCGCTCCGGCAGGTTCCTTTGCTGGGGTTGCGTCGGTCATCTGGTCTCCCGAGGCTTAAGCCCCGGCCTCCTCGCAATTGGGGACCGGGTTCGGGAGCGGCCTGCGCCCTCGACCTCTTTAGCGGTATGTTTAACGTGGCCCGCAATCCGGTCCGACAAATCGCCACCCACAAGCTGTTACCACCCAGGCCGGATGGGTCAAGTCTCCTCCGCGGTCGGCGTCACAAATCTGTGACGGGATGGTGGCATTGGGGGGGAGGTCTAGCGGGCAGGGTGCATGGCGGTCTTTAGGGTCAACGTAACGGCCGAGGGGGCGCTGCTGACCCCCCGGGGCGAACCGGCTACCGGTGCGCTGGCGCGCCTGTTGCCTGATCTCCCGCTCGGCGCCGATGTTTGCGTGCTGATCCATGGGTTCCGCTATACTTGGCGACAGCAGATCGCGCCCGAAGCCTGTCCGCATGCCAGGCTTTATGCGACCAGGCCCGTGCGCCCTTCGCCGCGGCGACGTCCCTGTCGGGCGGCTTGGCCGGCGGAGCTTGGTTTCGCACAGGCCGAAGGCCGCGAACGGCTTGCGATCGCCTTCGCCTGGGAGGCGCGGGTGGGGCGCCACGGCCGGCTCGGCTTCGGCGTGGTTCATCAGCGTGCGGAACGGGCGGGGGCAGCGCTCGCCGGGCTTCTGACGCGATTGGCGGGTTTACGACCAGACCTCGCGGTCGACATCTTCGCCCATTCGCTGGGGGCCCGGGTTGCGCTTGCGGCCGGGCTCGTGGCGCCTCAGCTGCCGTTTCGGCGGCTTTTGCTGTTGGGGGCCGCGGAGCATGTGGCGGCTGCCGACGCATGGCTTTCGACGGTGCCTCAGGCCGAAGCGATCCATCTGCTAAGCCGGGCGAATGATCTCTACGACGCGGCCTTCGCGATCGGGGCACCTGGTGAGCGTGGCCGCGCGCCGCTCGGGCGCCGCGGGCTCGGGCGGCGGCATCCGCGCTGGCTCGACCTGCAAATCGATCATCCGGCCTTCCGCAGCTGGACCGCGGCCCGCGACCGGCCCCTCGCGCGCGCACCGGAGCGGGTGTCTCACTGGCACTTTTATGCCGATCACGGGGCGATGGCGCTCTATCGGGGGTGGCTGCGCGATCCCCGGGCGGGACTGGTGCCGCGGCTGAGGGGCGACGGGGTGCCCGAGGTGCTCGAGCCGCGTTGGGCGCGGTTGTTGCCCCGCTTCGGTCGCGGCTTCTCCCGCGGAACCCGGGCGATCCTTGCCGTCGACCCCAGGCAAGCGTGATCGGCGGGACTTGTGCGGCGCAGTAGGCGGTCCCACCTGATCTAGCGACAGATCAGGAGAACCAGAGATGACTCAGCCGATCCAATTGCACTACTGGCCGACGCCCAACGGGTGGAAGGTCTCCATCGCGCTCGAGGAAATGAGCCTCCCTTACGACACCCGTTTTGTGAATATCGGCGCGGGCGAACAGTTTGCGCCTGATTTCCTCGCAATCAGCCCAAACAACCGGATGCCGGCGATCGTGGATCCGGACGGACCGGACGGCGCGCCGGTGTCCATCTTCGAGTCTGGCGCGATCCTTCAGTATCTGGCGCGCAAATCGGGGGCCTTCTATGGCAGTTCAGCACGGGAGCAGATTGAGATCGATCAGTGGTTGTTCTGGCAGGTGGCAGGGGTTGGGCCGATGGCCGGCCAGGCGCACCATTTCCTCAACTATGCGCCCGTGGACATCCCCTACAGCAAGGAACGCTATGCCAACGAGGTCAACCGGCTCTATGGCGTGCTCGATACCCGCCTTGCCGATCGCGACTTCGTCGCCGGACCCTATTCCATCGCCGACATGGCGATCTGGCCCTGGGCGCAAGGCTGGCAGCGGCAGAACCAGGATATCGACGAGTTCCCGCGGATGAAGGCCTGGCTCGATCGGGTGTCGCAGCGCCCCGCGGTGCAGGTCGGCAAAGCGCTCGGCGCCGAGAAGCGGCTAAACCTTGCCGACGACAAAACGGCGCAAGCCGTCCTCTTCGGGCAGCGGGCGCGCAAGGCAGGCTGAGCGGTACAGCGCGTGTCCAGGTCAAGGCGACCGAGCCTCGGGGGTTGCGCCGCCGGGGCTGGTTTGGCATCCGCTTGCCAGGAGCTATTTTACAGACCAACCTTCAGGGGGTGCACATGCGTATGCCGACCGCCGCCGTCATCGCCGTCGCCGTCGCTGCGGCCGTCGCTGCGCCATCCCAAGCGGCGCTTGCTGACCCCCAGGCTCAGATCGAGGGCTGCGTGCAGGATCAAGACGTGATCCTGCGCATCGAGGCCTGTACCCGCGTCATCAAATCGGGCGAGCTTGCAGGGCCCGACTTGGCTTGGGCCTTCAACAATCGTGGGCTTGCCTATCAGCAGATCAACCGTCCAGAGCGGGCGCTCGGCGATTACAACACGGCGCTGCTCCTCGACCCCAACTATGCCGTGGGCTACAACAATCGGGGGAATGTTCTCGCTTCGATGAACGACCTGCAAGGGGCGCTGGCGGATCACACCCGTGCCATCGAGATCGACCCCAATTATGCTGACGCTTACTATAATCGCGGTGCCGATTTCGAAGAGTTGGGTGATGCGGAGGCCGCCTTGCGCGATTATGACCGGGCGCTAGAGGCCGATCCGGAATTTGTCTTGGCGCGGATTAGTCGTGTCGCGATGCATTGCGAACTCGGGAATGTGGCGGAGGCGGTGGAAGATCAGCTGCAACTGATCGAGATCGGCCATTTCACCGAGATCCAGGTACAAGAGTATCTCCAGGACAAGGGCTTCTACACCGGCGCAATCGACGGCATCTTCGGCCGCGGATCGCGTGCGGCGCTGCGTCGCTGGGTCGAGGACGGGTGTCCCTAAGGATAGTGACGGCGCGCGCCTTACGTCTCCGCGACAGTGGGTGGTGCGCTCAGTCGCCTGCCCCAGATCTGGCCGAAAACTGATCCGGAGACACCTATGCGCGCCATTCTCTTCTCGATCACCCTCCTCATGGGCTTGTCTGAAACTGGGGCGGCAAGCCCTCTTGGCCCGGCGCGCCAACTCACCTTCGAGGGCTTGCGCGCGGGCGAGGGGTATTTCTCCGCCGACGGCAGTCGCATGATCTTTCAGAGCGAACGCGAGCCCGGCAACCCGTTCTACCAGATGTACCTGATGGATCTCGAGACCGGCGATGTGGAGCGGATCTCGACCGGCATTGGCAAGACAACTTGCGGCTGGATCCACCCGTCGGGCGAGCGGGCACTCTTCGCATCGACCCATGAGGATCCCGAAGCCTGGGCTAAGATGGTCGCCGAGAACGCGTTTCGCGAGAGCGGGCAGACCCGGCGTTACGCTTGGGACTACGATCCCAGCTACGACATCACGGAAGTCGACTTGGCGACCGGGGCACACCAAGCGCTTGCACCGGCGCTCGGCTATGACGCCGAGGGCGCCTATTCCCCCGACGGAACGCGGATCGTCTTTGCGTCAAACCGCCATGCCTATGCGGCTGACGCCGACATCGACCCTGAGCGTTTAGACCGCGATCCGGCCTTCTACATGGACCTCTATGTGATGAATGCCGACGGCACCGGGCTAAAGCGGCTGACCGACACGCCCGGCTATGATGGCGGACCGTTCTGGTCGGCCGACGGCGAACGGATCACCTGGCGCCGTTTCTCGCCGGACGGGGCCCGGGCCGAGATCTTCACGATGGCCGCGGATGGCAGTGGAGAGCGTCAGATCACCGATCTGGAGGTGATGTCCTGGGCCCCGTTCTTCCACCCGTCCGGCGCCTACATCGTGTTCGCAACCAATTTGCAAGGCTTCGCCAATTTCGAACTCTACCTCGTCGACGCGATGGGCCGTCACGAGCCGGTGCGCGTCACCGAGCGGGAGGGGTTCGACGGGCTCGCCACTTTCGCGCCGGACGGCAAAACCCTGTCCTGGACATCGAATGGCACCCCGCAGCGTCAGAGCCAGATCTTCCTGGCCCCGTGGGACCACGAAGCTGCGCTAGAGCTCATCCGCGCCGCGCCGCTCAGGGGCGAGGCTGCACCCGGCGGACCGATGCCCGAGATGGATCGCACTGTGTCGGAGATCCGGCCCCACGACGTGGCCCTGCATGCAACCGCGCTCGCTTCGGAGGCAATGGAGGGCCGCCTGACCGGGACCCCGGGCGAGGCGGCGGCGGCAGACTACATCGCCGAGGCGCTGCGGGCGCTCGGTTTGCAGGGGGCGGGCGATGGCGGCGGCTATACCCAGAGCTTCGATTTCACCGGCGCGATCGCACTCGCGCAGGGCAATGCGTTGGAGATCGCGGTGGGTGGCGAGGTGCTCGAGCCCGTCCTCGAGCGGGACTGGCGGCCGCTGGCCTTCTCGCAAACCGGCGCCGTCGCGGCGGCGGGCGCGGTCTTCGTGGGCTACGGGCTCGTGGCGCCGGCAACCGGCGATCAACCCGCGCTCGACAGCTATGACGGCGCCGAGGTGGCTGGCCGATGGGTCGTTCATTACCGGGGCTTGCCCGCGGAGATCGACCCGGAGCGGCGCAGCTATCTCGCGCGCTTTGCCGATCAGCGCTACCGGGCGGCGATCGCGAAGGCGCGCGGCGCGCTGGGCGTGATCTCGGTGCCGCCACCTCGGGTGGGTCTGCAGAGCGCGTTGCCGCCGCTCTCCTACGAGGCGGGGTCCGCGATGGCCGGGCTTCCTGTCGTTGCCCTGGGCTCGGACCCGGCGGCTGCATTGCTCGATGATCTGCCCGCCGAATTGGCGGCCGCAGCCGATGCCGGGCGCCCTGTGGCAGCAGCGCTCGAGGATGCGGAGGTGGCTGCGCACATCGCTCTCACGCGACAGACCCGAGAGGGGCGCAATGTGCTCGCGCGGCTCGATCTCGACGGCCTGCCCGACACGCAGGGCCGCCCGCCGCTGCTGCTGGGCGCGCATTTCGACCATCTCGGCCGCGGCGAGACTTCCGGTTCGCTCGCGCGACCTGAAGAGGCGGGCCAGATCCATTTCGGGGCGGATGACAACGCGTCCGGCGTCGCGGCAGTGCTCGAAGTGGCGCAATATCTTGCGGGGCTGCGGGCAGAGGGCAAGTTGGATGGCGCCCGGGACATCGTGGTGGGCGCTTGGTCTGGCGAGGAGTTGGGGCTCTTAGGGGTGTCACACTTCGTTGCGGCTGCGAAAACCGCTGCCGACACCGACAGCCTCGCCGGACACTATGCCGCCTATCTCAATCTCGACATGGTCGGCCGGCTGCGGGACCGGCTTGTGGTGTCCGGCCTGGCCTCGTCGCCCGTTTGGGCGCGGGAGATCGAGCGGCGCAACGCGGTCGTGGGTCTTCCGATTACCACCTCCGACGACACCTATCTGCCAACCGACGCGACCGCGCTCTACCTCGCCGAAGTGCCGATCCTCTCCTTCTTCACCGGGGCGCACCCCGACTATCACACCCCGCGCGACACGGTGGAGCGGCTCAACATGGAGGGGATCGCCGATGTCGCCCGGTTGGTTGCGCTGATCGCCCGCGGGCTGGCCATCGAGCCCGAGGACCCGGCCTATGTGGCGGTGGAGCGCCCGCTGCGACAGGGCACGCGGCGGATGGGCAGCGTGTTCCTCGGCACGATCCCGGACTATGCGACGGAAGGCGCGCGTGGCGTGCCGATCTCGGGGGTGGTCAAGGGGGGGCCGGCGGCAGAGGCCGGGCTCGTTGGCGGTGACGTGATCACCGGGCTCGCCGGGTCCGAAGTCGAGACGATCTACGATTATGTCGGCGCGCTGAACGGCTTGAAGCCCGGCGAGCCCGTTGAGATCATTGTCGAGCGAGACGGGACGCCGCGGGCCTTGGAGATTATCCCCGGCATCCGGGAATAGGTCTTCTGG
>JBHJGY010000041.1:0-20954 GCA_050331335.1 Pikeienuella sp. | reverse complement strand
CCCGACGGTACCCTGGCCACCATCGCCCCCCCGCCCCCCGCCGGGCGCGCCCCCCCCCCCGGCGGCGCCCCCCCCCCCCCCCCCCCCCCCCCCCCCGCCCCCCCCCCCCCCCCGGCCGGGCCCCCCCCGCCCGCCGCGGCCGCCCCCCGCCGCCCGACCCCCCCCACAGACCTCGACGCCCTCCCGCCGGCTGCCCGGGTGGGGGGCCACTGGACGGCCCGGGCCGCTCAGACTGCGACGAGCCCCAGCGGCATTTTGGACAGCGGTTCCGCGCCGTCGGGGCCGACGAGCGACGTGCGCCCTAAACACATCGCGGTGTTCGTGGTGCTCTCCATCAAGATCATGTGCAGGAAGATCACCTGGCCTGCCGTGATCTCGCTGGGCGCGCCTGCATAGATCATCCAGTCGTCCATCCAGCTCGGCGCATAGCGGGCCCCAAGGGAATAGCCGCAGGCGTTCAGCCGGTGCTCTGCGAGCCCATGGCCATCGAGCACGCGGGCATGGGCATCGAACACATCGCCGAAAGTTCCGCCGGGGCGCAGCGTCGCCTCACAGGCCGCGAGCGCTTCCTCGGCCGCCGCTTGGAGGGCGCGGTGGCGCTCAGTCGGCGCGCCGATCACAACGGTCTTGAAAAGCGCGGAATGGTACTGTCGGTAGGTGCCGGCCCATTCGAGCGAGATTTGGTCGTCGGCCGCGAGCACCCGGCGCCCGGATTGGTAGCGGCACAGCAGGGCATGATCGCCCGAGCCGATGATGAAGGGGTTGGCCGGATAGTCCCCGCCACCCGCGAAGACGGCGCCCTGCATCGCGGCGAGAACCCGAGCCTCGTCGGCGCCCGGGGCGATCTCCGCCAGCCCGGCTTCCCAAGCTGCGTCGGCGAGCGCTGCCGCCCGACGGACATAGACGATCTCGGCGGGCGATTTGACCAGACGTAGCCGGGAGACCAAGTCCGAGGCCTCGACCAGCCCGGGGATCGCCGCCGCGACCTCGGCGCCACGCGCATAGGTGAGCCCATGGGTCCGGGTCTCCCAGCCGATAGACCGACCGGCGAGCCCCAGATCGGCTAATAGCTCGGCCAGATCCGTTGCCGGGGTGGCGTCTTCGCGGTCGCGCCAGATCCGGATCTCCGAGATCCGCGAGGTCAGCTGGGCCTGGCGAAGATCGGCCGAGCGGGTGAGCAGCACCGGAGCGCCGGAGGCCGGCAACACGAGACATTGGAAGAAGCAGAAGCCGAAAGTGTCGTAGCCCGTCAACCAGTAGTGGCTCTCGGGGGCGAAAAGCAGGAGGGCATCGAGCCCGCGGGCGGCCATCTCCGCCCGGGTGCGGGCGATCCGGTTGTCGAATTCTGCGTCGGTGAAATGCAGCATGAGGGGCTCCGGGGGCGAAAGGTCAGGCAGCGGGCAGCGCGATGGCGGCGACGAGGCGGCCATAGTCCCGCTCCCCCGCATGGGTTGCACGGCGATACGAAAAGAAGCGGGCCGGGTCGCGATAGGTGCAGTGCCCGGTCCAGTCGGCGTCGACGCCGATCTCGCGCAGGCGCCAAAGACAATACCCCGGGAGATCGAATTGCGCGCGATCCCCCTGGCCACCGGCGAAAAAGCGGGCGTTGGTCTGGTCTTCTTCCAGGAAGGTCTCGACGAATTCGGGCCCGACCTCATAGGCCGCTTGCGAGATCGTGGGTCCGACGACTGCGCGAATGCGCCGGGGCTCGGCACCGCGACGGCACATCGCCGCGACCACCGCTTCGAGAACCCCGGCGCGGGCCCCCTTCCAGCCGGCATGGGCCGCGCCGACCACCCTGGCGTCGGGGTCGGCCAAAAGGACGGGCGCGCAGTCCGCTGTCAGGATCGCCAGGGCCACCCCGGGGGTGCTCGTGACCATCGCATCCGCTTCCGGGCGGCCGCCTTCCCAGGGACCCGTGACCTCGCGCACCTCCGGCCCGTGCACCTGGGCGACCGAGACGAGCGCGGCCACCCCCAGATGCGCGACAATCCGTGCCCGGTTCTCTGCGACCGCCCGGGGCGTGTCGGCCGAGCCAGGTCCGCCATTGAGCGTCGCGTAGAGCCCGCCAGAAACCCCGCCGAGGCGCGTGAAAAACCCATGCGGCAGAGGCTCAAGCCTGGGCCGCGTGATCGGCGCGAGGGCGGTCGCCATGGTCTTGGTCATCGCAACTCCTCGAAGGGGCCGAAGCCCGGCGGCGGCGGCGCGCCCGGTGGCAGGAGCGCGAGCGCCTTGAAACGCTGGCCCATTGCGTCGGGTGACGTCAACCGCTCCAGCGCATCGGCGAGCCTGTCTGCCCGCTCGGGGCGCTGAGCTGCCAGTTGGGCGGCCCGGGTGCCGATCCCCATTGTGGCGAGAAAGCCGCCTTGCGTTGTGAGATGAGCCCGGGCCGGCCGGGCCGCTGCGGCGAGCCGGGCGAAATCGGGCAACCAAGTGAGATCGGCCTTACCGGGAGCCGACAAGGGGTCGGCCTTGGCATGGTCGCAGACGGCCTGGAGCGTCGGACCGGGGGGGCGGTCCGCGGCGCCGTAGCCGTAGTCGATGACGAGCGCCGCTCCGCCCCGGCTGAGGAGGCGCTGAGCGATCTCCCCTAGCACCGCCTCGGCAAGGGGCGAGACCTCGGCCCAGCCCTCGGCCGGGGCAGGACCGGGCAGCGGGGCGGATAGCCCGAAAGCCAGCGCGCCGTCCGCAAGGCCAACCAGTCGCTCGCGCCAGCCCTGGGGGCTCGCCAGAAACTGGCGCACCGGGAGGGCGTCGAAAAACTCGTTGGCGACAAGGAGCATCGGCCCCTCGGGCACCTCCGCCAGCCGCGCCGCCCAAGACGCGTCGGGCAGGCGCTCCTCCTGAGCGGCCCGCAGCACGGGAGAGGTCTCCACCAGCCAGAGATCGGCTGCATCCGCGAGCCCGGCGCCGCGGGCGGCCCGCAGCGCATCGGCCATCATCGTGCCCCGGCCCGGTCCCAACTCGACCAGTCGCACCGGGTTGGGTCGGCCTGCGCCCACCCAAACCGTCGCCAGCCACACCCCCACCATCTCGCCAAACATTTGGCTGATCTCGGGCGCCGTAACGAAATCCCCGCCCCGTCCAAAAGGATCGCGGGTGGTGTAGTAGCCGTGTTCCGGATGGCTCAGGCAGAGGCTCATATATTCGGCGACGGAAATCGGCCCGTCCTCGGCAATGCGCGACCGGATGAGCCGGGCGAGTTCCGTCACGCGGCGCTCTGGTCCCCGTCGCGGCCGGCCGCCTCGCGCCGCCTGGCTGCCCGCACCGCATAGAGGATGAAGAGCAGGCCGATTGCCACCATCGGAAGCGACAGGATCTGTCCCATCGTCAGACCGTAGGCGTCCGGCCCGGCGCCGAAGCGGATCGACTGCCCGTTCGGGTTGTCCGGCGTGATGTATTCGAGATTACCGGATCTAAAGTTCTCGACGAAGGTCCGCGCCGCGCCGTAGCCGATGAAGAAGACGCCGATCAGCACGCCCGGGCGTTTGAGTTGGCCGCGATAGAGCGCAAGCCACCACATAACGATGAAAAGCAGAAGCCCTTCGGTGATCGCCTCGTAGATCTGGCTCGGATGGCGGGGCAGATTGTCGGGCGCGCCGGGGAACACCATCGCCCAGGGCACATCGGTCGGTCGCCCCCAGAGTTCGCCGTTGATGAAGTTGGCACAGCGACCGAAAAAGATGCCCGCGGGCGTGGCGAGCGCGACCGCGTCGCCGACCTGGAGCACCGGCAAGCCTTTGATCCGGCTGTAAATCACGACCCCGAGTATCACGCCGAGAAAGCCGCCGTGAAAAGCCATGCCGCCCTCCCAAAGCTTGAGCGCTTCGAGCGGGTTCTCCAGATAGTAGCCGGGATTGTAGAAAATCACGAAACCGAGCCTGCCGCCGACAACGACCCCGAGCACCATCCATGTCAACAGCTCTTCGGGTTGTGCTGTGGTCATCGGCGCCCGATTGTCGGGCCATAGGGCTGGTCGCTTCATCAGCTGGACCATTAGGACGCAGCCGAGCACCAGCCCGGCGAGATAGGCGAGCGCATACCAGCGGATCGCAAACTGAAAACCCAAAATCGTGCCCTCGTAGAGCGCAGGATCGATCTCGGGAAACGGCAAAACGGCGATCATTCGGGGGCCTCAGCTGTCTCACACGGTGTGTGTGCGGTGGGCGGCGCTGTGTCAAGCGCAGCGGAGACCGCCGTGCCGCCGCTTGCCGTGGCTGCCGGTGCGGCGTATTTCTTGATGGGAATGCGGGAGGTAGAGATGCAGACCAGAGACCGGATCTTCGACGATTTGAGCAAGCTCGTCACCAGCGCGGCGGGCGTTGCTCAAGGCATGCGCGAGGAGGCGGAGACGGCGGTTCGCGCGCAGCTCGAGCGTTGGGTCAACGAGGCCAATCTCGTAACCCGCGAAGAATTCGACGTCGTCCGAGAGCTTGCAGTCCGCGCCCGCGAGGATGCGGAGCGGCTCGAGGCCCGAGTGGCGGCGTTGGAGGCCCGGCTGAGGGCGGCCGCGGATCCTTCGACCGGCGATTGAGGCCAGAGCCCGCGGGGCGGCAGATGGTTGATATCGACCGCCGGGCGCTGACCGAGATCGCCCAACAGGAAGCGGCGCGTCCGGGTCCGGTGACCGTGCTCGTGGCGCCGCAGCTCGGCGAGAACATCGGCTCGGCTGCCCGGGCAATGTGGAATTTCGGGCTGACGCGACTGCGTATCGTGGCCCCGCGCGACGGGTGGCCCAACCCGGATGCCGTGGCCACCGCGTCAGGGGCTGGCCGGGTCCTCGACGACGCCCGCCTGTTCCCCGACACCGATGCCGCGATCGCCGATCTTTCGGCCGTCTATGCGACGACCGCCCGACCCCGGGAGCTGACCAAGCGCGTACTCACGCCTCAGGCCGCGATGCGCGAGGCGGCGGCCCGAGTGGCCGCGGGCGAACGGGTGGGTGTGCTTTATGGCCGCGAGCGAACCGGCTTGGAGAACGCCGACATCGTCAAGGCCGACGCGATCGTCACCGTGCCCGTCAATCCAGCCTTCGGCTCACTCAATCTGGCGCAATGCGTTTTGTTGATGGCCTATGAGTGGCGGCGTCAATACGACGAGACCCCCGGCGAGGTGTTGGCCACCGGCCGCGCATCGCCGGCGACCGCGGATGAGGTCGGGCGGATGGTGGCGCATCTGGTCGAGGAGTTGGACCGGGTCGGCTTTTTCTGGCCGGCGCATAAGCGCATGTCGATGCTGGCCAATCTCGAGAATCTGTTCCGGCGTGCCCCGCTCACCGATCAGGACGTGCGCACGATGCGCGGCGTAATCCGGGCACTGTCCGAGGGGCCGAAACCGCGCCTCGAGGGGCAGAGGCTCGCGGACTGACCAGGCCGCCGGGTCCGGTGTCCCATAAGCCGGCGCGGCGCGGTGCCGCTTGTTCTGCGCCCGGCCCAAGGTTACCTCACCGCCAAAGAACGCAAGAGCGGGAATAATGAGCAAGCGCGGGATCTTCGAAGAAGTGGACGGGCCCGTCCCGGCCACCGCTGCCCCTCAGGCCAGGGCGCCACGCGAGGCCCGGGGCGCGATCGCCATTTGGCTGTGGCTGCTGGTCGGACTGGTCGCGGCGATGGTGTTGATCGGCGGCATGACCAGGCTGACCGATTCAGGTTTGTCGATCACGGTTTGGGCGCCGGTTATGGGGGCGATCCCGCCGCTGTCCCAGGCAGACTGGGAGGCCGCCTTCGACGCGTACAAGACCACCACCGAGTTCCAAGAGCAAAATTTCTGGATGACGCTCGCGGATTTCAAACCGATCTACTGGTGGGAATGGGGTCACCGGCAGTTCGGTCGGCTGATCGGGCTCGTTTGGGCGATCGGCTTCCTCGCGTTCCTGGCGACCGCGACCATCCCCCGGGGATGGACCTGGCGGCTCCTGCTGCCGGGCGTTCTGGGCGGGATCCAAGGCGCGGTCGGCTGGTGGATGGTGGTTTCCGGGCTCGACCGCCTCGATGTGGCCTCCTACCGGCTCGCGACCCATCTGGGCCTTGCCTTCGCCATCCTCATGCTGCTCGCTTGGTATGCGATGCGGGTCCGGCTCGACCCGGTTACCCTGCTACAAGCGCGGCGGGCCCGGCCACCGGGCGCTGGAGGCTGGACGTGGCTGCTCGCCGCGGCGGTGTTCCTGCAGATTGTCGTGGGGGCGCTGGTTGCGGGGATCGATGCGGGCCGCGGCTATGTGGACTGGCCCCTGATGCAGGGGCGGTTCTTCCCAGAGGATGCGCTGGCGCTCGAGCCCTGGTGGCGCAACCTCTTCGAAAGCGCCGGGTTGGTGCAATTCCTCCACCGGATGTTGGGCTATGCGGTGCTGCTTCTCGCAATCCTTGTCGCCTGGCGGTTGGCGGGTACCGGGCTCGGCCAGCTCAAGGCGCGCGGGCTCTGGGTTTTGGCGGCGGTTCTCGTGCAGGTGGCCGTCGGGATCGTTACGGTGATGAATGCAAGCCCTTGGGAAATCGCGATCTTCCACCAGGCCGGGGCGGTGGTCCTCGTGCTGCTGCTGATGTGGGCCCGGTTCGCCGCGCTCTACCCCGCTCCACAGCGGATCACGGCTTGAGCGGCGACGATGGCGGCTCCGCAAGAACCGGTGCTGTCGCGCGAGGAGCTTATCGCCTTCCTCGATGAGGTTTTCCCCCAGATGGGGGGGGAGGCATCGGTTGAGGCGGTCGGGCCGATGTGGGCGCGGCTGCGTCTGCATGTGGGCGAGCGGCATTTGCGCCCGGGCCGCACCGTCTCGGGCCCGGCGATGTTCATGCTGGCCGATGTCGCTTTTTACGCGGCGGTGCTGACCATGATCGGGCGCGAGCCGCTTGCCGTAACGACGGGGCTCACGATCAATTTCCTGCGCAAGCCCCCGGCCACCGACATCATCGGCGAAGCGCGGATCCTCAAGCTCGGGCGCCGCTTGGCCACCGGCGACGTGACGCTGATCTCAGAGGGGCGCTCGGAGCCCGTGGCCCATGCGGTGACGAGCTATGCCATCCCGGACCGGTAGGCGCAGGCTCCGGCGGCTTTGCCGACCACTGATCGGCGCGCTGCTTCTTTTGACGCTGACGATCGCGGGTCTCGCCCCCCATGACCCCGCGCGGGCCTGGCGGGCGGAAGGGGCGGAGCCGGGGCGCCTCATCCGGGTGATCGACCATGGGTTCCACACAGGGCTCGTGATCGGCACGGCGGATCTGCGTGCGGCGGCGGTTCATCTCGGCCGCGACGCCCCAGAGATCGCCGCGCGGCTCCGCCAGCTCGCCGCGCTTTGGCCAACCGCCGTTTCGCTGGAGATCGGTTGGGGCGATGCCGCGTTCTACATGGCGACGCCTGGGCTCGTCGATGTGCAATCGGGCCTCGCGCTGCGGGCTTTGCTATGGCCAACCGCCTCGGCGATCCATGTCGTTCCCGTTTGGGTCCCGCCAGGGCGTGCGTTTCCCCAGGTTGCGCATATCGATCTGCGGCTCTCGGATGCCGCCGCCGCGCGGCTGGCGGCACGGCTCTCCGATACGCTGATCGCCGATCCCGTTCACCGCTTCGAGCGGCTTGCGCCATCGCTCTATGGATCTGGTGCGTTCTTTCCGGCCGAGCCCAGCTATCATGCGTTTTTCACCTGCAATCACTGGACGTCGTCGCTGCTGCGGGCGGCGGGCGCCCCGTCATCCTGGATCTTCAGCGCGACCTCGGCGGGGTTGATGGCGGAACTCCATTGGCGCTTGTGAGTGGGGTATTCTTACACCCCAGAAGCAAATCTCTGTGCCATGGGGAGAAATTCGCCCCATCGCCCATTGACAGCCTCATCCAGATCGGTCAGACGGCGGCAATCCCCGAACCTCCGAAAGAACGGATCGAGATGAAGACTTTCTCCGCGAAACCGGCGGATATCGAGAAGAGATGGGTTCTGATCGACGCTGAGGACGTCGTGCTGGGCCGCCTCGCCTCGATCGTCGCCAAGCGCTTGCGCGGCAAGCACAAGGCCACCTTCACGCCGCATATGGACATGGGCGACAACGTCATCGTGATCAACGCCGATAAGGTGAAGCTCACGGGCAACAAGCGCCGCGACAAGGTCTATTACTGGCACACCGGTCACCCGGGCGGCATCAAGAGCCGGACCGCCGACCAGCTGCTGACCGGGCGCTTTCCCGAGCGCGTGATCACCAAGGCGGTGGAGCGGATGATGCCGGGCGGGCCACTCACCCGCAAGCAGATGACCAATCTGCGGGTCTATGCCGGCGCCGAACACCCACACAGCGCGCAGAACCCCACCGTTGTCGATCTCAGGGCAATGAACGACAAAAATGCGAGGAGCGCCCTCTGATGGCCGAAGAGATCAAATCGCTCGATCAACTCAAAGACGCCGTCGCTGCCCAGGAGACCGATATCGACGGCGACGATTTCGAGACGCAGATCGAGATCGCCGCCCCCCGAGAGCCGATCCGAGACGCGTTGGGCCGCGCTTACGCGACCGGAAAGCGCAAGGATGCGGTTGCCCGGGTCTGGGTCAAGCCGGGGGCGGGACGCGTCACGGTCAACGGCCGAGAGATGGACAAATACTTCGCCCGTCCGGTTTTGCAGATGGTGATCGGACAGCCCTTCCAAGTTGCCAATGTCGCCGGCCAGTTCGATGTCATGGCCACCGTAAAGGGTGGCGGGCTTTCCGGGCAGGCAGGCGCGGTTAAGCACGGGATCTCGAAGGCGCTCTCCAACTACGATCCGGAGCTGCGCCCTGCCTTGAAGGCCGCGGGCTTCCTCACCCGTGACGCCCGCGTTGTCGAGCGTAAGAAATACGGCCGCCGCAAGGCCCGCCGCAGCTTCCAGTTCTCGAAGCGCTGATCCGCCGCCCAGGCCGGCGCGATGGGGCCGCTTGCCGCGGCCCCGCTTGCGCAGATCCGCTGCCTGTCCTCAACAGGTGGCCCCTCATCAACGTGGCATCAACGCGGCGCCGGGCAGATTGCGCCCGTGATCGAAGGATCGTATCTAAAATAGGGACGGTTCACAGGGGGAAGCGCAGATGGTTCGGGGTAAACTTTCGGTCGAAGCGGTGAGCGACAAATCTGCCGAGGCGCGCCGCGCCGCGCTTGCCGTGGCTGGTGCTGCCCCCAAGGAGATCAGCTACTCCTTCTCCGCGCGCTCCCGCGCCGGCCGAACCCTCATCAGATCGATCGAGACCCTGACCGGGCGCCCGCGTTTGTTGCGGCTTGCCGAGGGTTACGAGCGCGAGGTCGAGGCCGGTCGGAATTTCTGGGAGGTGATGCAGGAGCGGTATCGCATCCGGCTCGACTTTGTCAGCGGTGGGCTCGAGAACATTCCGCGCGACGGCCCGCTCATCGTCGTCGCCAATCATCCCTACGGTATCCTCGACGGTCTGGCGATGGGCCGGATGCTCCAGATCACCCGAGGGGATTTCAAGATCATTGCCAACAACGTGTTCAAGAAGGCCAAAGATCTCGATGCGGTCATTCTGCCGATCGACTTCTCGGAGTCGAAAGCGGCGCAACGGGTCAATATCGAAACCCGCAAGGAGGCGCTGCGCTATCTGGGCGCAGGGGGTGCCATTGCGATCTTCCCAGGCGGAACCGTGTCGACCGCTGCCCGTCCCTTCGACCGAGCGATGGACCCGCCCTGGAAGACCTTCACCGCGCGCATGATTGCAAAATCCAAGGCTGCGGTGGTGCCCGTTTATTTCGAAGGGGCGAACAGCCGGTTGTGGCAAGTGGCCAGCCATATGCATGTGACCCTGCGGATGGCGCTGCTGATCAACGAGTTCGAGAGCCGGGTGGGCGAGCCGCTTCGAATGTCCATCGGCAAGCCGATCGACCGCGACCAGATCGACAAGCGGATCGGCGATGCGCGCGCCCTGATGGACTATCTGCGCGACTGCACCTATGGGCTCAGCGCTAAACCGATGAAAAAGATCGATTACGGGCTCTATCTCGGTTGATCTGAGCTTTTCTTGGTGGAGAAAACTTATCTCCGGCGCCAGCATCAAATAGATGCGATGAAAACGCAGCGGTTTTGCGTCGAGCCATGCTTCGATTTCGAAACTGACGGACTGGAAAGTCGGCGGGTATATATCAAAGTATTTTTATACGCGTATCGCCTGAATTCTCTGAAAATACGTCTGGTGAAGTAGCGATCTGGGTCAAGTTTGAATTTCAAGACACCTTTTTCAAAGAGAGGCGCGATCGGGTTTTGTACGTTGTCGGCAACGCCGCGCCACTGGGCCCGGGTGCCAGATTGCGTCCACCCAGTTTTCCGCGATACGGCTGAAGCGCAGAAACGGGAGAGCGGCGATGGACAGCAAACGGGTCGGCATCTTCGGGGCGAGCGGATATACCGGCGCCGAGCTTGTTCGCTTGCTCGCCACCCACCCGCAGCTCGAGGTCGCAGCTCTCGCGGCCGACCGCCGTGCGGGCAGCGAGATGGCGGAGGTGTTCCCCCATCTGCGTCATCTGCCGTTGCCCCGGCTTACGCGCATCGAGGAGATCGATGTTAACGCGCTGGACCTTGTCTTCTGCGCACTGCCCCATGCGACGACCCAGGAAGTGGTGGCCGCCCTGCCGCCGGACACCCGGGTCTGCGATCTCTCAGCCGACTTCCGCCTGGACGACCTCGACGCCTATCAACGCTGGTACGGTCGCCCGCATCAGGCGCCAGAGCTGCAGCCGGATGCGGTCTACGGTCTTCCGGAGTTCTATCGCGAGAAGATCCGCACCGCGCGGATCGTCGCCTCCACCGGGTGCAACTCGGCCACGGGGCTCTTCGCGCTGCTGCCACCGGTTGCTGCCGGCGTAATCGATCCGCAGGAGATCGTCGTCGATTTGAAGGCGGGCGTCACCGGCGCGGGGCGCTCGCCCAAGGAAGCGATGCTCCATGGCGAGGTGTCGGAGGGGTTCCACGCCTATAATGTCGGACGTCACCGCCATCTCGCTGAGTTCGACCAAGAGCTCTCCAAGGCTGCCGGCCGGCCTGTAGAGGTGCGCTTCACCGCCCATCTGTTGCCGCAGAACCGCGGGATCCTCGCCACCTGTTATGTGCAGGGTGATCCGGTCGCGGTCCATGCCGCGCTCGCCGAGCGCTATGCTCGCGAGCCGTTCCTTCACGTGCTCCCGCTTGGGGAGACGCCCCATACCCGCCATGTCCGCGGCTCCAACTTCGTTCACATCGGCGTGTCGGCCGAGCGCCGTGCCGGCCGGGCCACCATCGTCGCCGTGCTGGACAATTTGGTGAAGGGCGCCTCCGGTATGGGGGTGCAGAACGCCAATCTCATGCTCGGGCTCGAGGAGACCGCCGGGCTCACGGCGGCGCCGCTGTTCCCGTGATCCCGCATTGGCGCCCGGCCCGCCTGGGCGCCTGGTTCGGCGCCAAGGGGATCCCTTTTCTGCAAGCGGTCTGGTGCCGCTTCAATGCGGATCGGGGCTCTGTACTGGCGGGCTATCTTGCCTATTCGGCGATGCTCTCGCTGTTGCCGTTCCTTGTCTTTGCAACGGCGCTGGCGGGTTTCATGGTGGGCCCAGAGAACAGCCGCACCGCGCTCGACACGCTTTTCGCAGGCGTTCCCGCCCATGTCGCGCAGACCCTGGAGCCGGTGGTTCTCGAAGTGTTGGCCCATCGCCGCAGCGGGATCCTGACGCTTTCGGCGCTGGGTTCGATCTGGGCGGCGTCGAACGGGATCGAAGCGCTCCGGGTCGGCTTCGACGGGGCTTACGACGTCGAGAAGACGCGCCATCTCGCGCTCAACCGTCTCTATGCCGTGCTGCTTGTCCTCGGCGGTTTCGCCGTCTTCGCTGTTTTGGCCTTCCTGATCATCCTCGCGCCCCTCGTGTTCCACCTCTTTGAACTGGCGACCGGGCTCGCGATTCCCGAAAAAGCCGATGTCATCCGCTATGCGCTCGGCATTTCGATCCTGTGGATTTCGCTGTGGATCCTGCATCGCGTTCTCCCGTCGCGGCCGATGGGGCGCGTCACGCTCTGGCCCGGGATTTTGACGAGCGTGGTGCTCTGGGGCCTGATCGCCACCGGGCTGTCGGTCTACCTGGCTTATGCGCCCTCTTACTCGATCACCTACGGCGCGCTGGCCGGCGTTATCCTCACGCTGTTGTTTTTCTACCTGACCGGGATCGCGATCATCCTGGGCGCTCAGGTCAATGCCGTGGTCAACGCAAACCACCTTGCTGCGACGTCTGCGACAGATGCGCCCGAGGCCCAGAACGCCCAAATTCGAGATCAGGCATAACGAGGCGGAGGAGGCGCGGATGGCCCGCTCGAAAAAGGCGCAGAGACTGAGGCTCCTGGGACTTGGGGCCGTCGCGATGGCGGCATCGGCCATTCTGGTTGCGGTGGCGTTCGACGACACGATCGCATTCTTCAAGTCGCCTTCCGAACTCGTCGCGACCCCGCCGCCGCCAACCCAGCTCCTCCGCGTCGGCGGGCTCGTGGCCGATGGCTCGGTCGTGCGTGGCGCCGGGGAGACGGTGAGCTTCGATGTGACCGATGGCGGCGCAACCATCACGGTGCGCTACACCGGCGTGCTCCCTGATCTCTTTCGCGAAGGCCAGGGCATCGTCGCCGAGGGCAGGATGCAGAACGGCGCCTTTGTGGCGAGCGAGGTGCTGGCCAAGCATGATGAGAACTACATGCCGCGCGAAGTTGCCGATGCCCTCAAGAAACAGGGCCACTGGCAGGATGCGGGGGCCGCGCAGGACCCCGGCTCGTGAGCACACACCGTCTGGCCTGGGTCGACGCCTTCGCCGATGCGCCATTCGGTGGAAACCCCTGTGCGGTGTTCTTCGACGCCGACGACATCCCGACCGGACGCCGCATCGAGATCACCCGGGAGACCGGCTTGACCGAATGCGCGTTCCTCGTGGCGAGCGACAAGGCCGATTTCGGCGCGCGCTACTATTTGCCGACCGGCGAGATCCTCTTTGCCGGTCATCCCACAATCGCCACCTGCACCGCCTTGGCCGATGCCGGCCTGCTCGCGGGCCGTTCCGCGATGTCGCTCGAGGTGGGTGCCGGCGTGATCCCGATCGAGATCACGACAGGCGACGGTCCCCCACGCTTCACCATGACCCAAGCGCGCCCGGAGTTCGGGTTGCGCCTGCATCCCGAGGAGGTCGGCGCGGTTTACGGGCTCCAGGCCGACGAGGTGATCGCCCAGCCGCAGATCGTCTCGACCGGCACTGCGTTTATCGTAACGCTGCTGCGCGACCACGAAGTCCTTCGGCGCGCGCGGCTCGATCCCGAGCGCCTGGCCGAACTGACTGCCCGGTTGCCCGGTGCGCCGTTCCTAGAGCCCTTTCTCGTCACGCGTCCCGGTGCGACGGCGCAGGGCCAGACCTTCTCGCGGCTCCTCCTGCCACCGCCTCTGCCGCCGGAAGATCCCTATACCGGCTCGGCGACGGGCTGCATGGCCGCCTATCTCTGGGCGCATGGGTTGATCGACAGCCCGCGCTTCGTTGCCGAGCAGGGCCATTGGTTGGAGCGTCCCGGTCGCGGCGAGGTCGAGGTTCTGGGCCCGCGTGATGCGATCGAGGGCGTTCGACTAACGGGGTCCGGCGTGGTCGTCTTCCGCGGGGCTCTTGCGATCTGACGCGGCCGTCCCCGGGCACCCGCCGCGGGTCAGTGGCGGCGTTTGGCCGCTTTTGTCAGGGCTCGCGGGCCGCTAAATCTAAACAAAACTGGGAGGTTCGTATGATCGCAGAGCTCGGCCATGTCGCCCTGGCCCTGGCCCTCGGGGTGGCGGTTTTTCAGTCGGTGGTGCCGCTCGTCGGCGCCGATCGTGGATGGGCCGATTGGATGGGAACCGCCGCGCCGTCGGCAATGGCGCAGCTGCTGCTGATCGGGATCTCCTTCGCGGCGTTGACCCACGCCTTTGTGACCTCCGATTTCTCGGTCCGGATCGTTGCCGAAAACTCCCATTCGTTGAAGCCGATGCTCTACAAGATCACCGGCACTTGGGGAAACCACGAAGGCTCGATGCTGCTCTGGGTTCTGATCCTGGCGCTGTTCGGGGCGTTGGTGGCAGCCTTCGGCAAGGCGTTGCCTTTGGGGCTCAAAGCGCGGGCGTTGGCGGTGCAAGCGATGATCACCGTCGCCTTCCTCGCCTTTGTGCTGTTCACCTCCAATCCTTTCGACCGGCTCGACCCGGTGCCACTCAACGGCAACGACCTCAATCCGCTGCTCCAAGATATCGGGCTCGCGCTGCACCCGCCCTTCCTCTATGTCGGCTATGTCGGGCTCTCGATGGCGTTCTCCTTCGCCGTTGCCGCGCTGATCGAGGGGCGGGTCGACGCAACATGGGCCCGCTGGGTGCGGCCTTGGACACTGGCGGCCTGGGTCGCGCTGACCATGGGGATCGCGCTTGGCTCGTACTGGGCCTATTACGAGTTGGGCTGGGGCGGCTGGTGGTTCTGGGACCCGGTGGAGAACGCCTCGTTCATGCCGTGGTTGCTGGCCACCGCGCTCCTGCATTCGGCGATCGTGGTCGAGAAACGGTCCTCGCTGAAGACCTGGACGATCCTGCTGGCGATCCTGGCCTTCTCGCTCTCGCTGATCGGAACCTTCCTCGTGCGCTCCGGCGTAATCACCTCGGTCCACGCCTTCGCAAACGACCCAGACCGCGGCGTCTTTATCCTTGCCATTTTGGCGGTCGCGATCATCGGGTCGCTGACCCTCTTCATCATGCGGGCACCGTCCATGCGGTCTGAGGGCGTGTTCCAGCCGGTCTCCCGCGAAGGCGCACTGATCTACAACAATCTGGTGCTGGCGGTTTCCTGCGCGGTGGTGTTCGTGGGAACGCTGGGTCCGCTCTTTCGCGAATTCGCCGACGGGGCGAAGATCTCCGTCGGCGCTCCGTTCTACGACCTGGCCTTCACGCCGTTCATGGTGATCCTGATGCTCGCGTTGCCTGTCGGCGCGCTCCTGCCCTGGAAGCGTGGTAATCTCGGGCAGGTGATGGCCAAGCTCTGGTGGGCGGGCGCTGCGGCGCTCGCGGTGGGAGGCGCCGTCTGGGCATTGCAGGAAGGGGCGGCGCTCCTCGCGCCTGTGGGCATCGCCCTTGCCGCCTGGCTGATCCTGGGGGCCCTCGTCGAGCTTTGGGAGCGCGGCGCTTTCGCTCGTGTGGGCGCGCTCGGCGGGCTCAAGCGTCTGGCCGGCCTTCCCCGCGCCGATTGGGGCAAGTGGCTGGGCCATGCGGGCCTCGCGCTCACCGCTTTGGGGATCGCTGGGATCACCGCTTGGGAGACCGAGGACATCAGATTGGCGCAGCCGGGGGACGTGATCCAGATCGGCCCCTACAATCTGGAATTCGAGGGTGTCGAACGGGTGCCCGCCGGAGCGCCCTTCGCCGTGGCCGGTTGTGGCAATATCGGCGAGGAGGCGTTTAAGGGCGGTTCCGCGCGTAATTTCGACGCCGATGTCGGACGGTTCAAACTGCTCGACGCCGGGGACAGCACGTTGGTTGCCCGGATGTGCCCGGAGAAGCGCCGCTATCCGGTGCAACAGATGCCGACCACCGAGGCCGCGATTCACTCCACGCTCGGCCGCGACGTCTATGTCGTGCTCGGCGATCGCCAGGCGGATGGCGAGGCGTGGGCCGTGCGGTCCTTCCATAAACCGCTCGCGGTTTGGATCTGGCTCGGCTGCCTCGTGATGGGCGTCGGCGGCATCGTGAGCCTCACCGACCGGCGCTTCCGGATCGGGGCGGTGTCCGACCGGCGGGGGCGCGGCAGCTCTGCCGCGGTGCCTGCGGAATGAGGTTCGCCGCGGTCGCCTTGCTCGCCGCGCTCATCGCGCTGCCCGCCCGCGCCGTTCAGCCGGATGAGCTTCTTGCCGATCCGCAGGAGGAGGCGCGAGCCAGAGACATCTCCGCCGAGATCCGCTGTCTTGTCTGCCGCAACGAGTCGATCGACGACTCGAATGCCGATCTGGCCCGGGACTTGCGCCTGGTCATCCGCGAGCGCATCGTTGCCGGAGACAGCAATGACGAGGTCAAAGAGTTCCTCGTGGACAGGTATGGCGAATTCGTCCTTCTAAAGCCGCCCTTCTCCGCATCCAATGCCGCGCTCTGGCTCGCCGGCCCGGTGCTGTTCCTTCTCGGCGGTGCTATGGCGCTTGCCTTTCTCAGGCGCCAACGCCATGCACCGGCCACCGGAGAGCGGCCGCTCTCGGAGGATGAGAAGGCCGCGCTCGCACGTATCCTGGACCAGGACCGCGACCGCGCGGGCTAAGACGGATATCGCTGCCGAGACTGATGCCGGGGCTGCGGGGCGCATGCCGACCTGTTAGACTGTTCGATAGAGATCCCTAGGAGAGCCTCATGACAAGACACCATCGACCGGTTCTCGTGTGTTTCGCCGCGCTCTGTCTTGTGTTCCTGCCCCTCTCGCCCGGCGCCCAGGAAAATGTGCGCATCCGCAACCAGGATGCCTGCCTGAACGAACTGCAGAAGACCTTCGCCGTTGACTCCGTGAGCCGCATCGCCGAGCGCCGCAACGGTTCGCGGCGGTATGTCCGGGCCTGGGCGGTTCAAGAGGACGGCTCGCGGGTGCTGTTTCGGTGCCGTACGAGCTACGGTGCGCTCAGGGCCGTCGAGGCTTATAGCGCCGATGGGGACTGGGCGGTGCCCGAGCCCAAGCCGCGGGAGGAACCGCTGACGCCGGAAGATGAGCTCGTCTTCACCGGACAGGCGCGTGCGCGTCGCGATGCCATGGGTGCGGGCCCGATCGCGGCGGCCGCGCCTCGGGACGGCGACGGCACCGCCGATGCGTCTTCGACTTCCCAGAGCGACGAGCTCGACACCTCTGGCCTCGATGGGAGCCCGCTCGACCAAGACGGCCTTGATGTGGGCGGCGAGGATGGCAGCGGGGTCGACCGCGGCGGGTTGGAGGAAGGCGCCGAGGACCGCGACGGGGTAGACAGCGCCGGCGTCGATGAGGAAACGTTGGATCGCTCCGGTGTCGAGAGCGGCGACCCAGAGGGCGAAGAGACCGACGACAGCTTGGCGAGGCCGAGATTCATCACGGTCCAGTGACGCCCGGTGCGGATCGGCCTGGCCTGGACTGGACTGGACGGCAGCCTCAGGGACGCATATTTGGCAAGAGCATGAAAACCGTGCCCCTTGCCAGCGCCCGACGCCTCTCGGTCGCGCCGATGATGGAGTGGACCGACCGCCATTGCCGTCGGTTTCACCGGGCATTCTCGCGCCGCGCCTTGCTTTACACCGAGATGGTCACTGCTTCGGGCCTGGTAATCGGCGAGGCCGACTGGCTGCTCGCCCATTCGACGCAGGAGCACCCCTTGGCGCTGCAGCTCGGCGGCTCGGAACCCGAGATGCTGGCGCGCGCCGTCGAGATGGCACTCCCTTTCGGCTTTGAGGAAATCAACCTTAATGTCGGATGCCCATCGGACCGAGTGCAGTCGGGGGCTTTCGGAGCCTGTCTGATGCGCGAGCCCGATCTCGTTGCGCGGATCTGCGCCGCGATGCGCGCTGCGGCCGGACCGGGCGGGCCGGAGATCACCGTAAAGTGCCGCATCGGGGTAGACGATCAGGACCCGGCCGAGGCGCTTCCCCGCTTCGTCGACACGGTGGCCGAGGCAGGGGTGCGCGTCTTCGTCGTCCATGCGCGCAAGGCCTGGCTGAAGGGGCTTTCGCCCAAAGAAAACCGAACCGTCCCGCCTCTGGATTACGGGCTCGTCGAGCGCTTGGCCGGCGAGCGGCCGGACCTCACCATCTGTCTCAATGGCGGGATTCAGAGCCTCGAGGACGGGCTGACCCATCTCGCGAGTTTTCCCGGCATCATGGTGGGGCGCGCGGCCTATCACGACCCGGCCGGCATTCTCGGCGCCGCTGACGCCCGTGTGTGGGGCGCTGCCGCCGGGCCGGTGGCGGCGGAAGACGCCGTGCGGGCGATGCTGCCCTATATCGACAGGGAGTGCAGCCTGGGCACGCCGCTCAACCGGATCACCCGGCACATGCTGGGCGCCTTCGCGGGCCGTCCCGGTGCGCGGCGCTGGCGGCGGCGCCTTTCTGAGGAGGCGGTTCGCCCAGGGGCAGGGCCAGAGCTGGTCGCCGAGGCGCTGGAGGAGATTGCTGCGGCAACCCCGGCGAGGACCGCGGCAGAATGAGCTGGTCCGCCACGGCAGACGCATTCTTCGGCCGGGGTTGGGTGGTGTTTGACGCCGACCCCGACATTGCCGCCTGGGTCGCCGCAGCCGGACCGCTGGCCGAGGAGATCTGGACCGACCCGCAGGCCCAGTCGGATTGGCTGCGCTGCGGCGGCACCTGGTTCGCTGGCGTCAACGTCTTTCCCAACGATGCTGCCGGCGGGGTACCGGCCCGCGATGTGCCGCCGCTCAAGGGGGCACCGCTGCGCTTCGTGGCCGAGGGGCTGGGCCTGTCGGGGTTCGCTTGGGATACGGCTCAGATCTCGGTCTGCTTCCCGGGCTATCCGCAACCCTGGGAGGCGGAGACCGCGGCGGCCCACCGGTTTCGGGTGAAGCGCGATGCAGCGCATGTCGACGGGCTGCTGCGCGATGCCGATCGGCGGCGCTCCGTGGGCGAGGCGCATGGTTTCATCCTCGGCTTGCCGTTAACGCAGTCTCCGCCAGATGCAGCGCCTTTTGTCGTCTGGGAGGGCTCCCACGAGGTTATGCGGGCAGCTTTTCGCGAACGGCTGGCGGGGATTGCGCCGCAGGATTGGGCGGCGGAGGATGTGACGGAGACCTATCAGGCGGCGCGCGCCCGGGTCTTTGAGACCTGCCGGCGGATTGAGATCCATACCCGCCCCGGAGAGGCCACGCTGGTGCACCGCCTCGCGCTTCACGGTGTTGCCCCGTGGCGAGCGCCTGACGGTCCACCCCGCGCCATTGCCTATTTCAGGCCCGATCCGTTTCCGGGTGTGGCGCCGGGTTGGTGGCTCAGCACGCCCTGATGCCGGTCAAAGCCGCCCAGGCCTCTGTTCCAGTACCCGCATAGAAGCGCTAGCTAACTCACGGTCGGATATAGAGCCGCTGGTTCACCTCGGCATCGCTGGTCAGAACCCAGGACCGCTCCTCCACCCCGCCGTGGCGCAGCAGCATCCGGTCGCCACGGAAGGTGGTCTCGCGCATCTGATCGAGGAAGCTCATACCCAGCAGCGGCGTGCTGAGCCGACCCCGCCGGGCAACCGCCGCCTCCACATCGCGCAACACGATAGGCCCGACCTGAACCGTTGTGAGCCGCACAGGAGCCACCGTGGTCGCACCATTCGCCGTGCGGACCAACATGGAGAAGCTGAGCAACTCTGGATCGATCCCGATCGCCGCCGCCCGCTCGAAAGGGATCATCACGATCGACGAACCCGTGTCCACCATCATGCGGATATCGCGGCCGTTGACCCGGGCATCGGCACGAAAATGTCCGTCCCAGGCGCGGCGCAGCTCCACCTCGCCCGGCTTGTACGCGATGGCGAGGCTGGGCACGAGCTCCCCCCGCAACCGATCGAACAGATGACCCGCTTGGTCGCGATGGGTATAGGCCGCGCCGGCCAGCAAGACGATGCCGGACCAGACCATTGTCCGGACGATCCAGTGACCCCGGCTGCGCAGCATCAGCCGGGTGATCATCGCGATCACCACCATCCCGAATAGCGCAACGACAAAGACAACCTGGACGGTTTCGCGCCCGTTCTGCGGCTCCGTGAGGCTCTGATGGCTCGCAGCAATGGCCGTGACCACGATCGTTGCGATGATCACGAATGGCCAGAAAAGCATGCGCTTGCCCTACGTTGATGCGGCGACCCGGCCCAAGCCTCGCCCCCGCTATCTCCCATATCGCGATACATAGCACACGCACTCACGCAGCGGTAGCGCCCTGTCATTCTTTGATACGAAATTGGCTCGAGCCCCGGCCGATCCGAGCCGTTTGTCAGTCGGCCCGACGACGCGCAGAGGCCCCGCCGCGGCGGCTCCTCGGCGCAACCTCTCGGCCGTCGAGCTCGGCCATGATCCGTCGGCGCTCCTGCGGCGACAGCCGGGACCAGGCGGCAATCTCGTCGCCGCTTCGTGAACAGCCGATGCACAGACCGGTCTCCGGGTGCAGCATGCAGATCTTGACGCAGGGGCTGTCGATCTCGGATCGGCTCCAGACGGGCTCTGGCTGGTCAGTCATGGGGACGCTCCGTGAGACAGGCCAATCGATCGAGGGCCCCTTGGAGGATAAATGCAGCGGCAAGCTTATCGACGACCTCTGCGCGACGCTTTCGGGAGGAATCCGCCGCAATCAACGTACGCTCCACCGCGACGGTTGACAGCCGTTCGTCCCAGAACGCGATCGGCAGGGGCAAGATCCCGGCGAGGTTGCGCGCAAAGGCCCGCGTTGACTGGACGCGCGGGCCGTCGGAGCCATCCATGTTGCGCGGCAGACCCAGAATTATCCCGACGGCGCCGCGGCCTTCGGCAATCTCGCCGATCCGCCCGGCATCAACCGAGAGGCGGGTCCGTTTGATCGTCTCGAGCCCCGTTGCGGTCAGTCTAAGCCCGTCGGAGACGGCAACACCGATCGTCTTGGTCCCCAAATCCAGGCCAATGAGGGCGCCGCGGCCATCTGCTAGCTCTGCTACGTCGTCGATCACACGACCCGCTGTTCTGTCAGCCGTCATTCGGAGATGACGCCCAAGAGGAGGGTCTGCTCGCGCACCGCGCTGGCCTCGCTGCCCGTGAGCGCGTCCTGACTCAGATCATAGGCTCGGACCGCGTCCGCCGCGCGCCCCGACCGTGCATAGGCGCGGATCAGCATCACCCACTCCTCCACTGTGCCGCCCTCGGAGACGAGTCGTGTTTCCAGCGCCGTCATCCGTTCGGCCATAAAGGCGGCCTGCTCCTCCGGGGGCATCTGCGCCACCGCCGCGACCGCATCGCGGTCGAGCCCGCCTGGTCGAGGGGGCGGC
>JBHJGY010000040.1:0-54003 GCA_050331335.1 Pikeienuella sp. | reverse complement strand
CCCGGGGGGGGGGCCCGCGCATACCCCGGGCGGGGCGCGCGGGGGCCCCCCCGGCGCCCCGCGGGGCCCCGGCGGGCGGGGCGGACAGGCCGGCCCGGTCGGCCCGGGCCGGCCGGGCGTTGGTTGCGCCACCCACACGCGAAAAACACCCTCGCTTACGCACGCCAACGCCACTTGCCACAGGACCGACCCACCCGAGCGATCGGCAGCTCGATCGCCCCGAACGGTCCCTCGGCCCCGCAACTTCTGAATGCCCAGGGATCGGGGCCTGGGTTTGACGCGGTCTGCCTAGGTTCGGCCCAAACTGTGGTGCCTGAGGTGGCAGAACGCCCAAATGTGGCCGAAGCGCCTGGTTCAGACCCGACGAAAGGTCAGGTAGTGCGGCCTCCGGCCCTCGCGCAGCGCCTTCGCCTCATAGCGGGTTCCGGGCCAGTCGGGCCAGGGGATGCGCCAGTCCGTCGGCCGGTGCGCGGTCCAGACGAAGTCGGGATGGCGTGTAATCTGCTCTAGACTGTGGCGGACATAGTCCTCGATATCGGTGGCCAAGCGCAATTCGGCGCCGGGGCGCAGCACCTGGCCGAGCTGGTCGAGCTGGGCCGGGTTTATGAAGCGGCGCTTCCAATGTTTTTTCTTCGGCCAAGGATCGGGATAGAGCAGGAAGGCCCGGTCGATCGCCCCCGCTGGCAGCACGTCCATAACATCTCGTGCATCGCCCGCATGGATCCGGAGATTGGTTGCTCCCGCCCGCTCGATCGCCGAGAGCAGCATCGCCACGCCGTTGATGAAGGGCTCGCAGCCGAGGATGCCCGTCTCCGGATTGGCCTGAGCTTGCGCGATCATGTGCTCGCCGCCGCCGAAGCCGATTTCCAGCCAGACCCGGGCAGCGCCGGGGAAAAGGGCGGTCAAATCGAGCGACTGGCGGTCGGGGTTCTCTGCCCAACCCACGCCTGCGGGGGCGAGGTCGGCGAGACGGGTTTCCAACAGCGTCTCCTGCCCCGGGCGGAGCTTCTTGCCATGGCGCCGGCCGTAGAAGTTCCGCCATGGCGCGCCGTCCGAGCGCTCGGGCGTGTCGCGCTCGGGCACCGGACGGTCGAGCTTGTCGGGCCGTGGCGGACGGCGGTCGGGCGGAGGGTCGGGGACAGCCATGTCCCCCTCTAGCGCGGCCCGGACGAACAGCGAAAGACCCCCCGAGGAGGTCTTTCCTCTGCAGGCCTCAGAGGCCAGCCTTCAGCGCGTCGGTCAGATCGGTCTTCTCCCAGGAGAAGCCGCCATCCGCATCGGGCACCCGGCCGAAATGGCCATAAGCGGCGGTGCGCTGATAGATCGGCCGGTTCAGGCCCAGATGGGTTCGGATGCCACGGGGGGTCAGTGAGATCGAGCCACGGATTGCCTTCTCGATCGCCTTGGGGTCGACCTCGGCAGTGCCGTAGGTATCCACATAGATCGCCAACGGCTCGGCGACGCCGATCGCGTAGGAGAGCTGGATAAGGCAGCGTTTGGCCATCCCCGCCGCGACCACGTTCTTTGCCAGATAGCGCGCCACGTAGGCCGCGGAACGGTCGACCTTGGTGGGATCCTTGCCGGAGAAGGCACCGCCGCCATGGGGGGCCGCCCCGCCATAGGTATCGACGATGATCTTGCGACCGGTCAGGCCCGCATCGCCATCCGGACCGCCGATGACGAAGCGCCCGGTGGGGTTGATGTGCCACACGGTTTGGGCGTCCACGAAACCTTCCGGCAGCGCCTTCAATACGAAGGGCTCGACGATTTCGCGGACATAGCCGCTGTCGATCTCGCGACCATTTTGGTCCTTCGGCAGGTGCTGCGTCGAGACGACAATGGTGTGCGCCCGCACCGGCTGGCCATTGCGATACTCCACCGTCACCTGGCTCTTCGCATCCGGGCCGAGGAGCGGCTGGGTGCCGCCATGCCGTGCCTCGGACATCAGCCGCAAAACCCGGTGGGCATAGAGGATGGGTGCGGGCATGAGTTCGGGGGTCTCGTCGGTGGCGTAACCGAACATGATGCCCTGGTCGCCCGCGCCCTCGTCCTTGTTGTCCGCCGCATCGACGCCGACCGCGATGTCGGCCGACTGCTCGTGGATATAGGTGTCGATGGAGCACGTCTTGAAGTGGAAGCCTTTCTGGGCATAGCCGATCTGGCGAATGCATTCGCGGGCGACGGCACAGATTTCCTCGGGCGTGACCGCGTTATTCTCCGAGATCTTAACCTCGCCCATCATCACGACCTTATTCGTGGTCGCCGCGGTTTCGATGGCCGTCCGCGCCTCGGGCTCGCGCGCCACGATATAGTCGACCACCGCATCGGAGATCTGGTCGCACACCTTGTCCGGATGGCCCTCGGAGACCGATTCGGACGTGAAAAGATAATCGGTGAGGCTCATCCCCGGCACTCCCCCTGCTCGTTTGGATCGCGAGGTCTGTTGCATGGCACTCTCGTGGGGTCAAGCCGTCCCGGCGTTTGGGGACTGCTGCCGCCGAGCGATGAGGGCCGCGCCCCACATCAGCGCGAAGAGCGCGAGCGCGGGGATGTCGCCCAGACGGGCATAGGGCGTCGGCGGCAGGGGCGGCGGCAGCTTCGCATCGAGCCGACCCGGCTCGCCAAGGGGCAGCGAGGCGCGCAGCCGGCCATGGGCGTCGATCACCGCGGAGATCCCGGTATTGGCCGCTCGAACCACCGGAAGCCCTTGCTCGATGGCTCGGATGCGGGCTTGGGCAAGGTGCTGCTGCGGGCCAAAGGCGCGGCCGAACCAGGCATCGTTGGTCAGATGCATCATCCAGTCGGGCCGGGCGCCAGGGGCGACAACGCCGCCGGGGAAGATCATCTCGTAGCAGATGAGAGGCGAGACCGGCGGCAGGCCAGGCAGGCTCAGCGTTTGCGGCCCCGGGCCCGGCACGAAACCAGCACCGCCCATCCCGGCGATGGCCTCAAGGCCGAGGCGTTCCAACAGGCCCCGCAGCGGCAGATACTCGCCGAACGGTACCAGGTGATGCTTGTCGTAGCGCGCAACCTGGCGGCCCCGGGCATCGACGGCCATCAGCGCGTTCGACCAGCGCCGGGTGCCCTCTTCGGTCCAGGCATAGAACAGCGCGCCCGTGACCAAAAGCCCGCCTTGGGTACTCTCAGCGATGGCGGCCACGGCCTCCGGCTGGTCCTGCGGCAGGAAGGTGATCGCCGTTTCCGGCCAGAGCACCGCGACCGGCGGGCCGAGCGGGCCCGGCGGTTCGGCGGACAGGGCCATCTGTCGACGGAGAAAGCGCTCGCGATGGCCCCGCTGCCATTTGAGATGCTGCGCGGCATTGGGCTGGACGAGGCGCAAGACCGGCGCATCGGCGGCGATGGTTTGAGGTTCGGCGAGCCGGCGCGTGCCATCGGCCCAGAGCAACGCCAACAGGCCCAGCGCCGCCCAAAAGGCCCAGCGCTTCGGTCCGACCACCAGCGGCAAACTGGCAATCGCCAGCGTCGCCAGGGTGAGCGCATGGGGTCCGAGCAGCCGTGCGGCCTGCATCACCGGCGTCTCAACCCACCCATAGGCCGGGAGCCCCCAGGGAAGCCCGGTGAAGAGGGTGGCGCGGGCGAGTTCGGCGGTGGCAAGCGCTAAGGCGAAGACGAGGACCCGGGCCCAATGGGGGCGCCAAAGCGCCTTGGCTGCCCAAAAGGCCGCTGCCCAAAACAGCCCCAGGCCCGCCGGCAGCAGCATCACCGCAAAGGGCATCAGCCAGGCGAAACGGTCGGCATCGACGAGGAAGGCATGGCCGATCCAGTGCAGGCCCGTCACCATCGCGCCGAAGCCCGCGGCCCAGCCGATCCGGGCGGCCGCCCAGCGACCCGGTGCCGCGTCAACCAGCCAAACGAGGACCGGGAGCGCGAGAAACAGCGCGATGGGGGTGGAGATCGGCGCCTGGGCCAAACTGGTGCCGGCGCCGGCCAAGGCCGCGAGGCCGAGCCGCAGCCACCCCGACCGGCGCGCGAGCCACAGCCCCGGGGCCGGCCAGGGGCGCAGCATTATCGCACCCATCCGCCTGCGGCTTACTCTGCGGCGTGGCGCGCGGCGCGCGCGGCGCGCCCGTCCGGGCTCTGACCGCCCGGGGGACCCGGCGGCTGGGGCGTCCCGTTACCGCCCTCAGACGCGCCCGATGCCGGTGCTGGCTGCGCCGCGGGCGCGCCCCCGGCCTCTGCGTCGCGGACCGTTGGATGCGCCGCGCCCCGCACCGTGAGCCGCATGCGCCGGATCCGCCTGGGATCCGCATCGATCACCTCGAACTCGTGTCCCGCCGGATGAGTGATCACCTCGCCGCGGGTCGGCACCCGTCCGGTAAGCATGAAGACCAGCCCCCCAAGGGTGTCCACATCCTCCTCCCAATCCTCTGGCAGGAGGGCGACACCCTCCGCCTCAGAAAACTCGCGGATATCGGCGCGGGCGTTGACGATGTAGATCCCCGGGGCCTGGCTGCGCCATTGCGCGCTCTCAGCGGTGTCGTGCTCGTCCTCGATATCGCCGACCACCTGCTCGACGAGGTCTTCGATCGTCACCAGACCATCGACGCCACCGAATTCGTCGATCACCAGCGCCATATGGGTCCGCGCCGCCTGCATCCGCTGCATCAGCGAGACAATCCGCATCGAAGGCGGGACGAACAGCGCCATCCGCAGATGGTCCCTCAGCGCGAAGTTGCGGTCGGTCTTCAGGCAGCCGACACCGTAAGCCAGCGCGAGGTCCTTCAGATGGACGAAGCCGAGCGGGTCGTCGAGGGTTTCCTGATAAACTGGCACCCGAGACAGCTGCCCCTCCGACAGCGCCGCCATTACGTCTTGCAAGCTGGCATCGACGGGGACCGCGACGATATCGGCGCGGGGCGTCATCACGCCTTCCACCCGCAACTCGCGCAGCCGCAGGATGTTGGCAACCATCGTGCGTTCGGCTGGGGTGGAGTCCCTGAACGCCGGGCCGAGCGCGGCCTCGTGCGCGGAGGGCGCATTTGCGTCGGTTGCCCCGTTGCGCCGGCCGGATCCCTTCACGAGGGAGCCGACGAGAGATTTGAGCAAGCCGCTTCGCGGACGCTCAATACCGGATTGGCCGGGTTTATCGGCCGTGTTGTCTCCCGAGGCGGTCTCGGGACTATCACTGGCGTCCATGCCTACTCTTTCGGGCGCGGGTCCGCCGCCACCCCCTCCGCATAAGGATCCGAAATCCCAAGTCGGGCCAGGGCCCGCGATTCCATCCCCTCCATGATGCACGCCTCCTCCTCTGTGTTGTGGTCGAATCCAAGGAGGTGCAAGCACCCGTGTAAGATCAGATGCGTTACGTGATCTTTCAAGGGAGTTGATTGCATCGCGGCATCCGCACGGGCAGGCTCCAGCGCAATTGCGATATCGCCCAACGGCGTGCGTGGCTCAGGTGCCTCGGGAAGGGTCGCGAAAGCGGGGAACGAGAGCACATCGGTCGGCGCGTCCTTGTCCCTGAAGCGGGCGTTGAGCTCTCTGATTCGCTCGGCCGAGCAGGCCAACAGAGCGACCTGCCACCGCTCAGGGTCCTGTCCGCCGGCTTCGAGCGCCAGCCGCACCGTGCTTTCGGCAAGTTCCGCCAACTCGGGGACTGCCGCAGTCCAGTCCGGGGTATCGGTCACCACCTCGACCAGCGGCTCGGTCACGGCGGATGGCGGGCGCGCCGCGGCGTCGGTCATCCGGCCGCCTCATAGGCTTCGATGATCCGCGCAACGAGCGGATGGCGGACAACGTCGCGCGCCGCGAAACGGACCATCGCGATGCCCTCCACGCCCTCCAGCACCTTGAGCGCTTCGACGAGGCCCGAGGGCACGCCCCGCGGCAGGTCGATCTGGGTCGGGTCGCCCGTCACCGCCATCCGGCTGCCCTCGCCCAGACGGGTAAGAAACATTTTCATCTGCATCTCTGTGGTGTTTTGCGCCTCGTCCAACAGCACGAAGGCGTTCGAGAGCGTTCGGCCGCGCATGAAAGCCAGGGGCGCGATCTCGATCTTGCCCTCCTCCATGAGCTTCGACAGCTGCTTGCCCGGGAGCATGTCCGACAAACTGTCGTAGAGCGGCCGCATATAAGGATCCATCTTCTCCTTCTCGGTGCCGGGCAAGAAGCCCAGCCGTTCGCCAGCCTCGACGGCTGGCCGGGAGAGGACGATCCGCTCGACCCGGCCCTCGAGATACATCGCGACCGCGGCGGCAACCGCCAGATAAGTCTTGCCGGTGCCGGCCGGCCCGATGCCGAAGACCAACTCGCGGCCGAAAAGTGCGGAGGCATAGGCGCGCTGCGCGTCGGATCGGGGTTCCACCGTCTTTTTGCGGGTGCGGATCTCGAGCCGACCCTCGGGGAACATGTCGAGCTGCCGGGCCGGGTCGGGCAGATCCGGTTCGGGCGGGGCACTGCCCATGCGGATCGCGGCGGCGACATCGGCCGGTTCCACGGTGCGCCCTTGCTCCAGCCGGCGGTACAGCCCCTCGAGGGCGGCGGCGGCCATGCCACGGGCCTCCTCGGCGCCCTGCACCGAGATCTGGTTGCCCCGGCGCAGGAGAACGACCTCGAAACCATCCTCGATCGCGGCAAGGTTGCGGTCGTATTGCCCGCATAAATCGATGAGGAGGCGGTTGTCGCCGAATTCAAGCAGCGTTTCCGCGCGGGTTTCCCCGGGCAGCGCAATAACGCCGTCCTCGGTTAAGCGAACCAAACGAGGTCCCCGAAAAACGTTTGCGCAACGCGGCGCCGGGAAGCTGTCGAGATCGACCGGCTGTCTCTCATGCCGGCACCGTGCGCGACGGGGGGCGCGGACGCAAGCCCAATTCTCCCCGGTCCAGCCACTGGCACCGCCGGTTCACTTCACCAGGGGCAACAGCGCCCTGAAGGCCGGTGTGCCCGCACGGCCGAGCCATTCGAAGACCGCCATCTCCGCGGTCACGATGCCGGCGCCCGCGGCCTGCAGTCGGTCGAGGCAGGCCCGTTCGCTCGCCAAGCTGCGCGAGGCCGTGGCGTCGGTCACCACAAACACCTCGACCCCTTCCCGCATCAGGCTCATCGCGGTCTGCAACACGCAGATATGGGCCTCCATGCCGGCGATCACCGCCTGGGGCCGATCGATTTCACGGAAGGCGCTGGCGAAATCCGGCTCGTCCCAGCTGGAGAAATGCATCTTCTCGATCACCTGCGCCCCAGCTGCTCGGGCCGCATCGGCGATCTCCGCCACGGTGTGACCCAGACCCTTGGGATATTGCTCGGTTACCAGCGTCGGCACCCCGATTTCCGCTGCCGCGGCCAGCAACAGACGGGCGGATTTCATGGTCTGCGCCGGCGCCTGCATGGCAGGCACCAGCCGTTCTTGCATGTCGATCACGATCAGGCAGGACGTTTCTGCGCGGATCAGCACGGCGCTCTCCCAAGTTGTGGCGCTTATAGCTGGCCCCGGCCACGCCGGCCAGGGCCTCCGGCCACCCCCCTAGAGGGCCAATCGCCAGAACACCGGGCCGCCACCCGCGCGCAGCCGCTTCAGCGTCTTCTCCCGACGGCCCAGAAAGGCCGGCGCCGCGCGCACCGGCTCGAACAGGAACCGCTTTGGCAGGCGCGTGTAGAGCGAGCGCGGTGGGGTCACGCCGACGATGTTCTTCAGCCGCGCCCCGCTCTCAGGCTGATGGAGCCAGATCCGCTCGATCCCCAGCTCGCGAACCGCGACGTCGAGGACTGCCAGCATCAGAGCTTGCTCCCAATCCTTCGCATAGCGCTTCAGCACCAGGGCTTCATAGGCGGCAAGCGCCGCAAGCTCGCGGCCATCGGGGGCGACGTCCCGGAGATAGGCGACCCGGTCGCGAACCATCTTAAACCAGTCCGACTGCAGCTCTTCGATCAGCAGGTCGGCACCCCAAGGGTCCATATCGAGCCGAGCCCAGGCCATCGTGATCGGCCCCGCCGTCCGGATCGGGTGGTGCGCGATCTCAAGAGCCTTGCGCATGCCGGGCTTGAGGCCCCGGTTGAAGGCGACCTGATGGCTCTGAGGGAAGTTCAGCTGCAATACGAGGTTGCCCCCCGGGCGCGAGATCTGCTGGAGGTTCCAGGGATAATTCCCCTCGCCCATCCCCCAACTGGTGAAGGTGATGGTGTAGGCCCGCCAATCCGCCGCGCCCAGTGCCGTGTCCGGCGCGCGCGAGCGCGGCGCGGTCAAGGCGGTGGGGGCGAGGGCGGCGATCGGGTCGGCCAGCGGGGCAAGATCCGCCGGGCGCAACCAGCCATCCCCGCAGCGGGCTGCGAGCGCTTTGAGAAGCGGGCGTTGCAGGAGGTTGCCGAGCGGCGAGCCGTTCAGATCCGCCAGGCGAACGGGCTCGGTCACCCGCCGTGCCAGCAGCCAGGCGGCCTCGCGGTCTGTGAAGTAGTGAAACGGCATCTCGCCGGACAGGAGCTCGCAGAGCTCCCTAAGAAACTGGGCATGCATGGGTCTGGCTCGCTCGGACGGGGGCGCCGTCCGTCGAGCGCGACGGCGGCGTTAGATCTGGGCCGGCTCTGGTCTGAGATCGTCACGTCGCATGCGGTCGCTCCTAAGGCTCGCCAAAGGCCGGTTGGCCCTAGCGATGACAGGGGTAGGGGAGAATCGGGGGTGTGTCAAAGGCGCCGCGGTTTGTGGGTGTCACTGTAGCGCAAGCGCCACGGTATCAGGTCAGCCGGCCGGCCAGCGACTTGGGCCCGGCCCCAGTGATCTCCACGTCGCAGATGCTGCCGCGCGCATCCGGTGTCGCGTCGACATGCACCGCTTGAAGATAGGGCGAGCGGCCCACCATCTGCCCAGCGTGCCGACCCGGTTTCTCCAACAGCACGGGGAGCCGACGGCCGACGGTGTCCGTGTTGAACGCGGTCTGCTGTTCGCTCAGCAGCGCCTGCAGCCGGGCAAGGCGGTCGGCCTTCTCCGGCTCGGGCACCTGATCCGCGGTTGCCGCCGGTGTGCCTGGCCGTGGCGAGTATTTGAAGGAGTACGCTTGGGCGTAGGTCACTTCGCGCACCAGCGACATCGTCGCCGCGAACTCCGCCTCCGTCTCACCCGGGAAGCCCACGATGAAGTCCCCGGAGAGGGCAATATCGGGCCGCGCATCGCGGATGCGGGCGATCAGGCTGATGTAACCCTCTGCCGTGTGCTTGCGGTTCATCGCTTTCAGCACGCGGTCGGCGCCGGCTTGGACCGGGAGATGCAGATAGGGCATCAGCGCCGGCACCTCCGCATGGGCGGCGATTAGGTCGTCATCCATATCATTGGGGTGCGAGGTGGTGTAGCGGATCCGAGACAGGCCCTCGACCTCGGCGAGCGCTCGGATCAGCCGGCCGAGGCTCCAGTCGCGCCCGTCGGGGCCTTCCCCGTGATAGGCGTTGACGTTTTGCCCGAGCAGCGTGATCTCCACCGCCCCGCGGGCGACCAGTGCCCGGGCCTCCTGCAGGACCCGCGCGACGGGGCGAGAAACCTCGGCCCCGCGGGTATAGGGGACAACGCAGAAGGCGCAGAATTTGTCGCACCCCTCCTGAACGGTCAAGAAGGCGGCGGGCGCGGCGGGTTGGCGCGCGGCGGGGAGGTGGTTGAACTTGTCCTCTTCCGGAAACTCGGTATCGAGCTGGCGTTCGCCGGTTTCGGCAGCGGCGCGGACGAGCTTTGGCAGGCGATGATAAGCTTGCGGGCCGACGACGACATCGACGCTGCCGGTTCGCGCGAGCATCTCAGCCCCTTCGGCTTGTGCTACGCAGCCCGCGACGGCGATCTGCATGCCGTCGCGCCGGCGCTTGAGCGGCATCAACCGTCCGATCTCGGAATAGACCTTCTCGGCGGCCTTCTCGCGGATATGGCAGGTGTTGAGCACGATGAGATCGGCGGCTTCCGGGTTGTCCACCGCGGCATAGCCGTCTTCTGCGAGCGCGGCTGCAATGCGCTCACTGTCGTAGACGTTCATCTGGCAGCCATAGGTCTTGACAAAGACCTTGCGCATCATCTGCGGCCTCTCTTCCGGGGGCCGCGCGCGGGCCCTGCCTGATCCGACCCGGGGCATAGCCTGAGCCCCGGGTGCGGGCAAGGCGGCGGCCTCAGGTCGCTTTCGGCTTGCGCCCCAGACCGATCTTTTTCGCCAGATCCTTGCGGGTCTTCGAGTAGTTGGGTGCAACCATCGGGTAGTCGTGAGGCAGGCCCCATTTCGCGCGGTATTCTTCTGGTGTCATGTTATAGGCGGTACTCAAATGGCGTTTAAGCATTTTGAGTTTCTTGCCGTCTTCCAGGCAGATCAGATAATCGTCGTTCACGGATTTTTTAATCGGAACCGCAGGCTTTTGCTCCTGCTCTGGCTCGGGTTGGGCACTCTCGAGGCCCGAGAGGGTCCGGAACACGGTTTCAATCAGGCTTGGCAGGTCGGTGTTCGAGACGGCGTTGTTCGACACATGCGCCGCGACGATCTGAGACGTCAGCGACAGAAGCGTGCCATGGTCGTCGTTCTTATCGGTCATGCGCGCATCCCCATTTGCCGCTGGTCCGGCGCTTTTCGAGGCAGCGCCACCCTCAGGTAGTCGGTCCATCTAAAATCTCCCATGGTTTTTCATGTCTCTTGCGGGTCCGGTCGACATATATGTGTTTGGCCAAAGAAACACAAATAGGTATTTGCCTTCCAGGGCTCAAATTCTGCGCCGGCTTCAATGTCTCTTCGCCGCTGGATCGGGCCAGGAGTGGACAGGGCCGGAGACACCTGCCATCCCGCCGGGAACTAACGCGCGGGCGAGGACGCGGGCTTCGTTGACGGGTTGGGGAAAAACCAGCCCCTGCGCGGCGGCGCGGCTGAACCCGAACTGCGTGTAATAAGGGGCATCGCCCACCAGCAAGACACGCGCCCAGCCCGACGCAGTCGCCGCCGACAAGGTGTCCCGCATAAGCGCCGCGCCGATCCCCTCCCCTTGGCGAATCGGATGGACCGCGATCGGGCCGAGCAGCAGCGCCGGCCAGCCGGGCTCTCTTGCAGCGCCCGCCGGCCCGTCCGATCCGCCGATCATGACCGGCCAATAACGGATGCAGCCGACCAAGGTGTCGTAATCGTCGCGCACGATCTGGCAGAGCTCGGCAACCGGCGCGACGCCGGCACGCAGCTGGTAAGAGCTCAGCAGCTCACGCCCTGGGGCGAAGGCGAGATCGAGCAGCGTCTCGACTTCCGCAGCATCTGGGCCACGCTCTTGCAGGAACCGGAGCATCAAATCTTGCAGGTCAGACGGATCACGCGGGGCATTCGCATTGTTGGACTTTCATTGCCCGGCGCGGCGGCCTAAGCGAACGGTGCGTTAACACAGGAGCAGTGGGATGTTCTATCGTCCGAAGGAGGGCCACGGGCTGCCGCATGACCCGTTCAAGGCGCTGGTGGTCCCGCGCCCGATCGGCTGGGTCTCGACGCAAGACGCGGAAGGCCGGCCCAATCTCGCGCCGTACAGCTTTTTCAACGGTTGCGGCGACGCCCCCCCACTGGTGATGTTCGCCCAGACCGGCCGGAAGAGCCGTCCCGAGGCCGAGAAGGACACCATCGCCAATATCCGGGCGACCGGCGAGTTCGCTTGCAACCTCGTCAGCCGGACCCTCGCCGAGGCGATGAACGCGACCTCTGCAGTGTATGAGGCCGGACAGGACGAGTTCGAGATGGCAGGTCTGGAGAAGGCCCGTTGCAGCGAGATCGCGGCGCCCCGGGTCGCTGCCGCCCCCGCCGTGCTCGAATGCCGTTTGGTGCGGATCATCGACGCGCTGCCCAGTTGGGAGGCGCATAAGCGCAACATCATGGTGATCGGCGAGGTCGTCGGGGTGCATATTGCGGATACCATTTTGCGCGAGGGCCGCGTCGATCTGGCGGCTGTGCAGCCCGTGGCCCGGCTCGGTTATCTGGACTATGCCGCCGTCGAGCGGATCTGGGAAATGCCGCGGCCGCGCTGAGGTGGGCTCTTGCGGGAGCGGTGCGCGGCGCTGTCGGAGGCGCCGACGGCGGCAGATGACATCAGGGGCGAGGACTGTGCGATGACGGGGATGGTCGGGGTGATCGGAGGCAGCGGGCTCTATGAGCTCGAGGGTCTCGTCGAAGAGACCTGGGTCGAGGTCGACACCCCTTGGGGTCCGCCCTCAGATGCGCTGCTCACCGGTCGGCTCGGCGACACCCCGGTGGCGTTCCTGCCGCGCCATGGCCGCGGCCACCGCCTGCCGCCGAGCGATGTTCCCTACCGGGCGAACATCGATGCGCTGAAGCGGGTGGGCGTGACCCAGGTGATCTCGGTTTCGGCCTGCGGCTCGCTGCGCGAAGAGATGGAGCCGGGGCATTTCGTGCTCGTGGATCAGTTCATCGACCGCACCGTCAACCGGGTGAAATCGTTCTTCGGGCCTGGCCTCGTCGCCCATGTCTCCATGGCAGAGCCGGTGTGCCCCAGGCTCCACGCAGAGCTCGCCCATGCCGCGATGCTCGCCGAGATCCCCTACCACACCAAGGGCACTTACCTCGCCATGGAGGGGCCGCAGTTCTCGACCCTTGCGGAGAGTAAGATGTACCGCGCGCAATGGGGTGCGGACGTGATCGGGATGACCAACATGCCGGAGGCGAAGCTCGCGCGCGAGGCCGAGCTCTGCTACGCCACCGTAGCCATGGTGACGGATTTCGACAGTTGGCACCCCGATCATGGCGAGGTCGACATCCAGGCCATCCTCGAGACGATGCGCGCCAACACCCGCCAGGCCCGGCGTTTGCTCGCAAACGTGATCCCACGCATTGGGACTGACGGCCCCTGTCCTTATGGCTGCGACCGCGCGTTAGAGCATGCGATAATCACCGCGCCCGAGGTCCGCGACCCGGCGCTTGTCGCCAAGCTCGACATCGTCGCGGGGCGGGTGCTCGGCGTTTAGCCCCAGCCTGAGGGCAAGGCAGTCCCAGCTGGAGATCCGCCTTTTATGGAACTGGCGGTGAGCGGGCGCTACTATTCGGTTATCGCCGTTATGGAGAGAGCCATGCGCCCGACCCTCGCCTTTGTAACCCTGGTTGTCACGCTTCTCGCGCCGCTGACGGCCCTGGCCAGCAGTTGCTTCGCTTTCGTCGATGGTGTTCCCGGCATCCGCTATGCCCAGCTTCAGGCGGAAATCGTGTCGGACGGGACGCCCGGACCTTTGACCTCGACCGAACCGGCCGTGACGATCCAATATGTCGGCCATTCGACTTTCCGCATCACCAGTCCCGAAGGGCTTTCCGTCAACACCGACTATTTCGGGATGAACGGCCCCGGCGGTGTGCCCGATGTGGTCACGATGAACCGGGCGCACGAGACCCACTACACCGACTTCCCGGATCCGGAGATCCGCTATGTGCTCCGCGGCTGGCAGTCGCTCGACGGCACCGTTCCGGCAGTGCACGATCTCGAGATCGAAGATTTGCGGGTGCGCAACGTCACGACCGACATCCGCTCCTGGGGCGAGTTGGGCCGCGACGGCAACTCCATTTTTGTCTTCGAGGTGGCTGGACTTTGCATCGGCCATCTGGGCCATCTCCACCATGTGCCCACCGAGCAGCAATATGCAGCCCTCGGTCGGATGGACATTCTGATGGTTCCGGTCGACGGGTCCTTCACCATGTCGGTGTCCGAGATGACGCAGGTGGCGAACCGCCTCAAATCCTCGATCGTGCTGCCGATGCACTATTTCGGCCGCGCGACACTGGAACGGTTCCTGGCGGGAATGTCGGCCGAATTCGCGCTCGATCTCGATGCCGGCGATCGGCTTGAGGTTGCGATCGACACGCTGCCGCCGCGGCCGACGGTGATGCTGCTTGCACCGCGGCCGCGCTAGCGCGGGAGACCAACGGGCCGAAGCGGGTACGGCTCGCTGGCTGGCCCGCCGCGAACCGGCGCGCAAGCGGGCAAGATCTTTCGCCAAGATCTCCCCGACAAATGCGGCATTCGTGGCTTTGGCGCACCGCAAACCGATGCGATTTCGCAACATCAAGCGAGGCGTTTCCACAGAGGCCGCCATCTTTGGCCGCGTGCCGGAATTTATTCACAATTCTTCCTATAGGGTTGTGGATAACAGCACGGAGACGCCAGATGACCCTTTTGACGGCCAGGCTCCTCATGCCGTTGCGCGACCGGCGCGACTGGGGCCAGATGCACCTGCCCTATCTGTCCGAGGCCCTTTACGGCCCGGTCATGTCGCTTGCTCATTACGATGGGCCTCTGCGCGCCGAGATCGTCCGGCGCTGACCTCCCATCGAGCTCCGGGGCCGGGCGCTCGGATCGCGGTCGATGTTGCCTTCGGCCACCGTCTCGCTAGGATCGGGCGGAACCTTTAGGACCGCGCCATGACCGACGCCCGCCTGAGTAACGACCCGTCCGCCGCCGAGCGGCCGCTTCGCAGCTATATCCGAACGATCCCGGACTTCCCGGTGCCCGGCGTTCAGTTTCGCGACGTAACCACGCTCTTCAACGATGCCGAGGCCTTCAAACGCACGGTGGAAGCGCTGATCGCCCCGCATCGTGGGCGGCAGATCGAGGTGATCGCCGCGATGGATGCGCGCGGTTTCATCCTAGGCGGCGCCATCGCCTACGCCCTCGTCCGCCCCTTCGTTCCGATCCGCAAGAAGGGCAAGCTGCCGGGCGCCACCTTCATGGAGGCCTACAGCCTCGAATACGGCGAGGCGATCGTTGAGATCCACGATGACGCGTTTGCCGCCGGGACCAAGGTGCTCTTGGTCGACGACCTAATCGCCACCGGCGGCACGGCGGCTGCGGGGGTGAAGCTGATCGAAAAGCTCGGCGGCGATCTGGTCGCGGCAAGCTTCGTCGTCGATCTCCCGGATCTCGGCGGGCGCCAACGCCTCGAGGCTATGGGGGTCGAGACCCATGCGTTGATGGCCTTCGAAGGAGACTGAGCGTGAACGCAGCTGATGTGATCGCGGTACGGCTTCATCGCGCGGGGGTGCGCCACGCTTTCGGCATTCCGGGCGGTGAGGTGCTGACCCTCATCGATGCGCTTGAGCGCGCCGGCATTCGGTTCCATCTGACCAAGCATGAGAACGCCGCCGGCTTCATGGCCGAGGGCGCCTGGCATGCAACCGGGGCGCCGGGCGTGCTCGTGGCCACCGTCGGCCCGGGCGTCGCCAATGCCTTCAACGTGGTGGCCAATGCGGAACAGGATCGGGTGCCGCTCATCGTGCTCTCCGGCATGGTCGATCCGGCCGAGCAGATGACCTACACGCACCAGGTGTTCGACCATCAGGCGGTGTTCGCCCGGGTCTGCAAGGCGAGCTTCCGCGCGGAGACCGGGGCGGTCGATGTGATGATCGACAAGGCGCTGGCGATCGCGACCGACGGGCGCAAGGGGCCTGTGCATATCGACTTGCCGATCGCCATCGCTGCGGCGGAGCAGCCGGTCCCCAGACCCGGTCTCAGGGCCCCGCAGCCCGCAGCCGCCCCGGCGCCTGGCGCGGCGCTGGACCGGGCGCGGGCAATGTTCGAGGCGAGCGCGCGGCCGGTGATCGTCGCCGGGCTGGACTTGCTTGAGGAACCGGACGGAGCGGATCGGCTGCGCTGGATCGCCGAGCGCCACAGCATCCCTGTGGTCACGACTTACAAGGCGAAGGGCGTAATCCCGGAGGACCATCCGCTCAGCCTCGGCGGCCACGGCCTGAGCCCTAAGGCGGACGAGATCCTGATGCCGGTTTTCCAAGATGCCGATCTGGTCATCTCGGCGGGCTATGATCCAATCGAGATGCGCACCGGCTGGCGCGACCCGTGGGACCCGGCAAAATGCGTCGAGTTCGCCCATGCGCCCAACACCCACGACATGCATCATGCGGCGCTGTCTTGGGTCTGCGGCATTGGCGCGGGGCTGGCAGCACTCGATGCCGGTACTGAACCTAAGCCGGGTTGGAACCATGGAGGCTTTCGCACAGCGCTGCTCGAGGCCTTTGCGCCGCGCGCCCAGTGGGGGCCAGATATCGCCTTCTCCGAGATGCTCGCGGTCTTGCCGGCGGATGCGCTGACCACCGCGGACTCAGGCGCCCATCGGATCCTTCTAAGCCAGCAATTCTACGCCCGCCGCCCGCGCACGCTCCTGCAGTCCACCGGGCTTTGCACCATGGGATGCGCCCTTCCCTTAGGGCTGGGCCACAAGATCGCCGATCCTGCCCGTCCGGTGGTGACCTTTATGGGGGATGCCTGCCTGGAGATGGTCCTGGGCGAGCTCGCGACTTTGCGGGATGCACGGCTGCCCCTCGTCGTCGTGGTGCTCGTCGACCGCAGCCTTGCGCTGATCGAACTAAAACAGCGTCGCATGGGTTTGCAAAACACCGGCGTCGACTTCGACCGCACCGATTTCGCGGCGCTTGCCCGGCTCTATGGCGGCCACGGCGTGACGGTCTCGGCCCCGGGCGAGGCGGGCCCGGCGCTCGAGGAGGCCCTCGCGCGCGAGGCCTTCACCTTGATCGAGGTGGAGATCCCAAGGCGGGCCTATGACGGGCTCATTTGATCGGGCCAAAACAACTGCTTTTGGAAGGGACACCGGCGCCGTCATCTGGTCACGACGCAGCAGCGCCGGTCGGATCGCCGGCTGCCTTCTCGCTTGGGCCAGTTCGGTGGTGCCAGCGGGATCCGCTCAGGCTGCCGATATGGCCTTCGGCTATTGGCTCGTGGAGAACGGCCGCGCGATCATCGAGATCCACGCCTGTGGCGCACAAGGGCAGGAGGCATGCGGGCGCATTGCCTGGCTCGCCGAGCCCGACAAGCCAGATGGCCGACCGAAGATCGACATGAACAACCCTGTCCCAGAGCTGCGCGGTGCGCCGCTCTGCGGCCTCAGGCTGCTCAGCGGGCTCTCGCGGCTCGGTCCCGGGACTTGGAGCGGCGGCAGCATCTATGACAGCCGCAACGGCTCGGTCTGGAGCGTCGAGGTCACCGCACTGGGGCCACGCCGGCTCGATGTCCGAGGGTATCTCGGGATCTCACTGCTCGGCCGCTCGCAGATCTGGACCCGGCAGCCTGATAATCGCGACGGTTGCGGGGTCGATCTGCCGCCGATCGAGGCGGGGGCGGCCGGCGGTCCGCACTGACCGGGCGACGTGCCCTCACAGAATCAGCGTCGCGCGAAAATCGTTCACATTGGTCAGCGTTGGGCCGGTGATCACCTGCGCGCCGAGCGCTTCGAAGAAGCTATGGGCATCGTTGTCGGCGAGCGCTGCAGAGGGGTCGAGGCCCAGCGCTCGGGCGCGGGTCAGGCTGTCGGGCCCGATGATGGCCCCGGCGACCTCTTCAGCGCCGTCGACCCCGTCGGTGTCGCAGGCGATGGCGTGTACCGGCGCTCCGTCGAGCGCAACCGCATGGGCCAGGAGATACTCCACATTGCGCCCCCCCCGTCCTTGGCCACGGACCGTCACGGTTGTCTCGCCGCCGGAGAGCAGGACACAGGGGCGTGGCAAGGGCTGCCCGTGGCGCAGGACCTGAAGCGCGATCCCAGCCAGGGCGCGGCCGACTTCGCGTGCCTCGCCCTCCAGGCTGTCGCCGAGGATCAGCGGCGTGACACCGGCATCTCGCGCGGCCGTCGCCGCCGCCTCCAGCGAGGCTTGAGGGGCGGCGATGATGCGGGTCTCGGCGGTGGCGAACTGAGGATCCTCCGGCTTGGGGCAGCCCGGCGAGGTCGAAAGATGGGCCGTCACCGATGCCGGTGGGTCGATGCCATAGCTTCGCAGGATCGCCGCGGCCTCCGAGGGCGCCGAGCGCTCCCCCACGGTGGGGCCGGACGCGATGACGCCCGGGTCGTCGCCAGGCACATCGGAGATCAACAGTGCCAGAAGCCGGGCCGGGTGCGCGGCCGCTGCCAACCGGCCGCCGGCGATGCGGGACAGGTGCTTACGCACACAATTCATCTCCCCGATCCCTGCGCCGGAGGCCAAGAGCGCCCGGTTGATCGCCTGCATCTCCTCTAGCGTGATCCCCGGCGCCGGCAGGGTCAGCAGCGCCGAGCCCCCACCTGAGATTAGGGCGACCACGAGATCTGCCTCCGAAAGCCCCGACACCGCTGCGAGCAGACGCTCGGCGCCCGCCCGCCCGGCTGCGTCCGGCACCGGATGGGCAGCCTCGACGATCTCGATGCGGGTGCAGGCTCGAGCATGGCCGTAGCGGGTGACGACGAGGCCCTCGAGTGCTGCATTCCCAGGCCAAGCCGTCTCGAGCGCCTCGGCCATCCGAGCGGACGCCTTGCCCCCGCCGACCACAACGGTCCGCCCCAATGGCGGGACCGGTAGATGGGGCGCGATCACGCGCATCGGGTCGGCGGCGGCGACGGCCGCATCGAACAGGCGGCGGAGCAGGGCGGCAGGGTCTGTCATCAGCGTTATTTGGCAGCCGGGCGAGCGACTGTCCACGCCGCTCTCTGGCGCGCTGCGGCGCGTGCCCGAGCTCAGCCAGCCGAGTCGGGGCTTTCGGCCACGCAGGCGGCGGTTGCGCCGTCGACGGTGAGCTGTGCTTCGGATCCCTGACCGCGGAGCGAAACCCGTTCGGTCGCATAGAAAAAGCCCGAGGCGGCCTGGCGTTGCGGCAGAAGGATGTCGCGCGGCCCAAGGCCCCGGATCGTGGCGATCCGGCTGACGGGATTAAAGATCACCGTGACGGAAACCGAGCCGTCGCAGAGATAGCGCGTCTGGGTCGGGGCGGTCGGATCGTCCCCCGAACACGCGCCGAGCGCCAACATCCCTGCACAAATCGCCATCCGCCGCATGCCGACGCCTCCCTCAGCTCGGACCCGCTCAAATGTCGAGATTCTCGACCGAGAGCGCGTTTTCCTGGATGAATTGCCGACGCGGCTCGACGATATCGCCCATCAGCTTAGTGAAGATTTCGTCCGCCTCGGTGCTCTGATCGATCCGCACCTGAAGCAGGGTCCGCGCCTCGGGATCAAGGGTGGTTTCCCAAAGCTGGTCCGCATTCATCTCGCCGAGTCCCTTATAGCGCTGCAGGCTCACCCCCCGTTCGCCCTCCGCCATCACCGCGTCTAGCAGCTCAGAGGGCGTGCGGATCGGCACCACGCGCTCTTTGCGGACGAGCTCGGCCGGCCGGTCGTAAGTCTCCCGCAGCGCGGCGCCGAGTTGGCCGAGATTGCGCGCCTCCGCCGACGCTAAGGCACCGGCATCGACCGTCCGGGTCTCGGCGACGCCTCTGAGCGTGCGGCTGAAGAGGAATCCGCCATCTGCGGTCACCGAGCCCTCCCAGCCGCGCTCGGTTTCCGGTGCCAACCGATCGAGCCGGGCGGCGATCGCCGAGGCGGTCTCCTGGGCGAGGGCGGGGCGGCTGAGCATGTCCGGGTTGAGCGCGCCCTCGATCGCCGCCTGCTCCAACAGCAGCCGCGGGATCGATGTCGGGAACTTCGCAAGGATCCGGCGCAAGAGCCGCGCCTGGTTGACCAAGCGCTGCAGGTCAGGACCCAGGATCTCGGCGCCGTCGGCCAGGCGCAAGAGGCTGCCGTCGATCCCTTCGCCGATCAGATAGTCCTCTTTGTCCCGCTCGTCCTTGCAGTAGCGCACCGACTTACCCCGCGAGACTTTGTAGAGCGGCGGCTGGGCGATGTAGAGGAACCCGCCTTCGATCAGCTCCGGCATCTGGCGGAAAAAGAAGGTCAGGAGCAAGGTGCGAATATGGGCGCCGTCCACATCGGCATCCGTCATCAGGATGATCTTGTGATAGCGAAGCTTTGCGATGTCGAACTCGTCGCGGCCGATGCCGGTGCCCAGCGCTGTGATCAGCGTGCCGATCTGCTCTGAGGAGATCATGCGGTCGAACCTGGCGCGCTCGACATTCAGCACCTTGCCCCGGAGCGGCAGCACCGCCTGAAACTCGCGATGCCGGCCCTGCTTGGCCGAGCCGCCGGCCGAGTCGCCCTCGACGATGAAAAGCTCTGCCTTCGCCGCGTCCTTCTCCTTGCAATCGGCGAGCTTGCCTGGGAGCGACGCGACCGACATCGCGTTCTTGCGGGTCATCTCGCGGGCCTTGCGCGCAGCTTCCCGCGCCTGGGCAGCCTCGACGATCTTGGCGAGGATCGTCCGCGCCTCTGTCGGGTGTTCCTCGAACCACTGGCCGAGCATCTCCCCCACCAGCCCCTCGACCGCCGGTCGCACTTCGGACGACACCAGTTTGTCCTTGGTCTGCGAAGAGAATTTCGGGTCCGGCACCTTGACCGAGAGGACGCAGGTCAAGCCCTCGCGCGCGTCATCGCCGCTGATCGTGGCCTTCTCGCGTTTCGCTGCCCCGGAGCCGTGGCTCAGCGCCGTAATGGTGCGGGTGAGCGCCGAGCGGAAGCCTTGGAGGTGGGTGCCGCCGTCCCGCTGCGGGATGTTGTTGGTGAAAGCGAGCATGGCCTCGTGGTAGCTGTCGTTCCACCACAGCGCTGCCTCGACCACGATGCCCTCGCGCTCGCCGCGCATGGTGATCGGATCGGTGATCAGCGGGGACTTCGAGCGGTCGAGCCAGCGGACATAGGCTTCAACCCCGCCTTCGTAATAGAGCTCATCTCGGATCCGCTCCGGGTGGCGTTCGTCGGTGAGGACAATCCGCACGCCGGAGTTCAAAAACGCAAGTTCGCGCAACCGATGTTCCAGCGTTTTATACTGGTAGTCGATGTCGGAGAACGTCGCGAGCGAGGCGAGGAAGCGCACCTCCGTCCCGGTTTCGGCGGTGTCGCCGATGACATGGAGGGGCTCTGCCGTGTTGCCGCCTTCGAAGCGGCAGCGATGGATATGCCCGCCCCGCCAAATGGTGAGTTCGAGCCAGTCCGACAGGGCGTTAACCACCGAGACGCCCACGCCATGCAAGCCACCCGAGACCTTGTAGGAGTTCTGGTCGAACTTCCCGCCGGCATGCAGCTGGGTCATGATCACCTCGGCGGCCGAGGCCCCCTCCTCGTGCATCTCCGTCGGGATGCCGCGGCCGTTGTCGTGTACGCTGACCGAGCCGTCCGCATGGAGCGTGACGGTGACCCGGTCGGCGTGGCCCGCCAGCGCCTCGTCGATGGCGTTATCGACGACCTCATAGACCATGTGATGCAAACCCGAGCCATCGTCGGTGTCGCCGATATACATGCCGGGGCGCTTGCGCACCGCTTCGAGGCCCTTGAGAACCTTGATCGAACCCGCGCCATACTCGTTTTCCGCGTTGTCGCTCATGCGTTTTCGATGCCGTGTTTTCTCTTGATCCGCTCGATATCGGCCTGGAGCGCCCGAAGCTTGCCGATCATCTTCGCGTCGAGGTCAGGGTTATGGTCGGCGAGCGCCAGCACCATGTCGAGCAGATTGCCGATCTGACTGCCATAGCTCGCCACCCGTTGCAGGATCTCCTGCTCCGCCTGTGGGTGCTTGGTGGCTTGAACCGCCACGAACCCCCAATTCGTCCACGGACGGATGTCTTGGGTGAAATCTGAGCCGTAGGGGTAGTTGATCGTCACATCCCCGCCGGCGATCGGCCTGCCCCAATGCCCCAGCCAAGCGAGCGTGACCGCCGTCGCCAGCTGCATCTGCATGGCGAAAAGCCCCGGCAGGATGCCACTCACGCGGCGGTCTCCGCGGCGGTACGGACTTGAATGTCGAGGATTGGGTGCTCGCGCATGCTGTGCCTTTCTGAGGGTTGCCAGAGTCTATAGTGGCAGGCCGGCGGATGCCAGAGGCGGTCGCTCATACTGGGGTCAGCTGGGTGCCGTCCGGCCCCTCGGAGACCGCGAGGCGGCGCGCGCCCTCCAGCCCGTCGAAGAGCTCCGGGCCTGTTCCGGTCATCCAGGCCTGCGCGCCGAGGCCGACGATCTCGCCGTAGAGGGCCTGCCTGCGCTCGGCATCGAGATGGGCGGCGATCTCGTCAAGCAGCAGGATCGGCGGGGATCCGGTGTCGGCCGCAAGCGCGCGGGCATTCGCGAGGCAAATCGAGATGAGCAACGCCTTCTGCTCGCCGGTGGAGCAGAGGCGTGCGGGCATCTCCTTGGCGGCGTAGGTGGCTTCCAGATCGCTCCGATGCGGCCCGGCGAGCGCCCGCCCGGCCGCCTGATCTCGAAGCCGGCCGGTCCCGAGCGCCTGGGCAAGGGCCGCAGCTTCGCCGGCCTCGGCCGTGTCGAGGCAGCCCTTTGCGGCAAGAACCGCGCCAAACGCCGCTTCCATCTGGCCGTCGATCCGCAAATCGGCTGCTGGGAAGCCCGTGATTGCCGCCGCTTGTGCGGCGCAGATGCGGGCGAGCGCAGCCGCCCGGGCCCGGGCGATCCGCCCGCCGAGCCGCGCCATCTGCGCCTCCAGGCTGTCGAGCCAGGCTCCGTCTCGGATCCCGTCCTTGAGCAGCCGGTTGCGCTCGCGCATCGCGCGCTCGTATTGCGCCGACACCGTGCCATGGTCTGGCGCGAAGCCAAGCGTCATGCGGTCGAGAAAGCGCCGTCGCTCCGCGGCCGCGTCGCTCCAAAGCCGGTCCATCGCCGGGGTCAGCCAAACTTGGCGCAGGCGCTCCCCCAAGGCTGTCTGCCCGGTCGCTTTGCCGTCGATCTCAACCATCCGCCGGCCCTCGCCGGCGACACCGGTGACGATTTCGAGAACCCCAGATGCGCTCGCCACCTCTGCTGTGAGCCGCCAACCGACTGCCAGGCTCTCGCGCGGCAGCTGCTCGGCCCCCGCCCGCCGCAGCCCCCGCCCCGGTACCAGCAGCGACACCGCCTCGAGCAAGTTGGTCTTGCCCGCACCATTGGGCCCGAACAGCGCCACAGAGCAGCCGCCGGTATCGATTTCGGCCAGCGCATAAGAGCGGAACTGGGCAAGCCGCAGCCTAAGCACCGCGAGCGTCATTGAGGTGCGGCCAGGCCGGTCAGACCCGCATCGGCATCACGACATAGATGGCCGAACGGTCTTCCCCTTCGCGCACCAGGGTCGGGGAGCCGGGATCCGAGAATGCGAAAACCGCGCTCTCCCGGTCGATCTGGCCGGCGATCTCGAGCAGATAGCGGGCATTGAAGCCGATCTCCATCTGGTCATGCGCATAGGCGACGGTGAGCTCCTCGGATGCCGAGCCGGCATCGGGGGCGTTCACCGAAAGCACGAGTCGGTCCTCGTCGAGCGACAGCTTGACCGTGCGGGAACGCTCTTGGCTCACGGTCGCCACACGATCGACCGCCTCGCGGAACTCCTTCGCCTCGACCTCCATCTGCCGGGCGTTCTCGGTGGGGATCACGCGGGCATAATCGGGAAAGGCCCCGTCGATCACCTTGGAGGTCAGCATGAGATCCCCGACTTGGAAGCGGATCTTCGTCTCTGAGACCGAGACTGTGACCACAGCTTCGTCATCCTCCAGCATCTTGCGCAGCTCGCCCACGGTTTTGCGCGGCACGATCACCCCAGGCGCCCCTTCCGCACCGGCGGGCAGCTCCGCATCGATCCGGGCAAGCCTATGCCCGTCGGTGGCAACCGCACGCAGATGCGGGCTGCCGGCCTCTTCCGCGACGTGGAAATAGACGCCGTTGAGGTAATAGCGGGTCTCCTCGGTGGAGACGGCGAATTTCGATTTGTCGAACAGCCGGCGCAGGAGCGGGGCCCCGGCATGGTAGCGGCACGCGAACTCGCTCGAGGCCATCACCGGAAAGTCCTCTTTCGGCAGCGTGGCGAGGGCAAAGCGCGACCGCCCGGCAGAGACCTGCAGGCTGTTCCCGGCCGGATCGGCGTCTAGGAGAAGTTCCGCCCCATCGGGCAGCTTGCGGACGATGTCGTGCAGGAGATGGGCCGACACCGTGGTGGCGCCGGGACGCTCGATTTCCGCGGGGACGCGCTCGACGAGCTCGATATCGAGATCGGTGGCGCGGAGCATAAGCCCGCTCGTGTCCGTCTCCAGCAAGACATTGGCAAGGATCGGGATCGTGTTCTTGCGCTCCACGACGCCCTGGGCGCGGCTCATCGCCTTGAGGAGAATGGCGCGGTCGATGCGGAGTTTCATGGGGCGTTGTCCTGGGCGGTTCTGCGCCGATGCGCGCGCGGGGTGGATCACTGGCTGCCGGCCGGTCGCCGATGCGGCAAACCGGGGGCGACGAGCCTATCCGAAATCCCGCCCCAAGCAATCCCTCCCCGAGGGCTCGGGGGGCGGGCACGCGCGCTTAGGCCTCCAGCATCCGGCGCAGCAGCTCGATGTCTTCGGCGAGCTGGGCGTCCTGCGCCTTCAGTTCCTCTATCTTCTTCACGGCATGGATCACCGTCGTGTGGTCGCGATTTCCGAAGCCCCGGCCGATTTCCGGTAAGGATTTGGAGGTCAGCGTTTTGGCGAGGAACATCGCTACCTGCCGCGGCCGCGCCACCGCCCGGGCGCGACGCGCCGAGGTGATGTCGGTGAGGCGCAGGTTGTAGTGGTCGCAGACCTTGCGCTTGATGTCGTCGATGGTGACCTTGCGTTCGGAGGATCGCAAAAGGTCCGACAGGCACTCCTGGGTCATGTCCATGTCGATCCGCCGGCCAACCAGCTGGGCAAAAGCGAAAAGCCGGGTCAGCGCACCCTCCAGCACCCGGACATTGGACGAGATTCGGTGGGCGAGAAACTCCAGCACCTTGGGCTCCAGGGCGATCTCCGGTGCCGCCACGCGCATGGTCTCCGCCTTTTGCTGCAAGATTCCGAGGCGCAGCTCGTAATCGGTCGGGTGGATATCGACCACCAATCCCCATTGAAGCCGCGATTTGATGCGGTCTTCAATTCCGTCGATCATATCGGGCGAGCGGTCGCCAGAAATGACGATCTGCTTCTTTTGATCGATCAGGGCGTTGAAGGTGTGGAAGAACTCTTCCTGCGTCGAGTCTTTGCCGGCGATGAACTGCACATCATCGATCATTAACACGTCAACCGAGCGGAACTGATGCTTGAATGTCATGGTGTCGCGAAAGCGCAGCGCCTGCACAAAGCGATACATGAACTGCTCGGCCGAGAGGTAGAGCACCCTCGCGTCGGGCCGATTGTTCGATAGATGTTGGCCGATGGCATGCATCAGATGGGTTTTGCCGAGCCCGACCCCCCCGTAAAGGAACACCGGATTGAAGCTGGCGTCGCAGGTCTCAGCCACCCGGCGCGAAGCGGCATGGGCGAGTTCGTTCGGCTTGCCAACGACGAAGCTCTCGAACGTGAAGCGCGGATCGAGCGGGGCTGACAGCAGATCGTCCTCTGGCGCAGCCGCGGGTTCGAGCGCCGGCGCGACCGGGGCCGGTCGTTGCGGGATCGGGGCCGTCTGTTCGCTGTCGGGCCCGGCAACGGTCAGATCGATTCGGCGCACCGCGGGGATCAGCGCCTGGAGGCTGCGCAGCAAATGGAGGCCATAGTTTCGCTCGATCCAATCCGCCATGAAGGTCGTGGGGGCGGCGAGCGTCGCCAAGTCCTTGTGAATCGAGACCAGGCGAACGGGCTTGATCCACTGCTCCACACTGTTGCGGCCCAGCGAGCGGGTCATGCCGGCGAGCACGGCGTCCCAGATGCGGTCTACATCGGCGTCTGCAGGAGGCTTGGTCATGTTCAGTCCGCTAAAATCCATAAGGTCCTCGAAAAAAGGTTGCCGGGCGCGGGCTGCGCCGGCTTGCGGGCGGGCGGCATGAGGGTGCGCCGGGTCATGTCTGGATCCAGGGCAGCCCTCGCATTTTCCACCCCGACAGACCACCGCGATGGCCGCTGGCATCGAGATCGCCTTCGAAGCCCTCCGCCACATTCGTGCAGTGGGCCGGCAGACCGCGTTGGGCGAGGGCTGTGGCCATCGCATCGGCGGCGTGCATCGAGCGGCCTCCTGAGCGGCAAATGAAGAAAAGCCGCGGGGGTGGGGTCTCGTCCATCAGCTCGAACAGCCGGGGCACGAAAGAGGGATTGGGCAGCATGCCCGGAAAGCTGGCCCATTCGACGAACCACATCGGACGGTCGAGCGCCCGGACATCCGGCACGCCAACGAAGGTCCATTCGGCCTTGGTGCGCACATCCACCAAGGCTGCTCCTGGGGTGTCGCCGAGGAGCGCGAAGGCGTGGTCAGGGGTCACGGCATCGACCCGTGGCTCAGGAGCCGGCATGCTCAATTTCCCTCCCAGATGCAGGTTCAAGCTTTTCTCTGGGTACCGAGGTAATCAGATTCGGAGCAATTTTTTTCGACCCCGACTCGAAAATAATTCGCGGCCGGGTTCTTTGTGGAAAATCAAATTAATGCAGCGCAATACAAATTTGACTGCACTGGGATGCCCAGGCAGTGCCATAAGATCTATACATTTTCTGTGAAGGCATCGATCACGTTCAAACTTAACTTGCGCAAACCGGACAGGCAAGCCGAAGAAAACGCGAACATTTCATTTCTGTGACGGAAAAATAACAATGGGCGCGGCGTAGTTTTTACGCCGCGTCCCAAATGTCAGCTAGGTCAAGACGCGAAGATACGCTCAGACCGCCATCGACCTTATGCGCTGATGCAAACGCGAAATCTTCCGGCTGGCCGTGTTCTTGTGCAGCACGCCCTTATTGGCGCCGCGGATGATCTCCGGCTGCGCCGCCTTAAGCGCCTCGAGCGCCGCCGGCTGGTTGCCGCCAGCGATCGCTTCTTCCACCTTCCGGATAAAAGTGCGAATGCGAGACTTGCGAGATTTGTTAACGGCGGTCCGCCGTTCGATCTGGCGGATGCGCTTACGGGCCTGCGGCGAGTTTGCCATGCGACTCTATCGTTCCCCTTGCCTGGCTCTGAGGCGGCAGTGGATAGCCCGATGGCCGGGCGCAGTCAACGCCCGGCCGCAGGCTCATCGCCCGGAGAATTTGGCCGAGCGCTTTTCGGTGAAGGCGTCCATGCCCTCCTTCTGATCGTCGGTCGAAAACAGCGCGTGAAACAGCCGGCGCTCGAACCGCACGCCCTCGGCCAGCGAAGTCTCATAGGCGCGATTCACCGCCTCTTTGCAGGCCATAACCGCAAGCGGTGCCTTGTCGGCGATCTTTGCAGCCGTGGCCACGGCGTCGTCGAGCAATGCATCCGCCTTGACGATTCGACTGACGAGCCCGGCACGCTCGGCCTCCTCGGCATCCATGAAGCGGCCGGTGAGGTTCATCTCCATGGCTTTGGACTTGCCGACGAAACGGGTCAGACGCTGCGAGCCGCCCGCCCCCGGCATGACGCCAAGATTGATCTCCGGCTGGCCAAATTTCGCCGTATCGGCCGCCAGGATGAAGTCGCACATCATCGCGAGTTCGCAGCCCCCACCGAGTGCATAGCCCGCGACCGCTGCAATCACGGGCTTGCGGCATCGGGTTACCGTCTCCCAGTCGGAGGTGATGAAGTCCTCTTGGAATACGTCGCGAAAGCTCTTCTCGCGCATTTCCTTGATATCGGCCCCCGCGGCGAAGGCCTTGTCGGAGCCCGTGATCACCATCGCGCCCACGCCCTCATCGGCATCGAGCTTCAGGAGCGCCTCACCGAGTTCGCGCATCAGTTCGGCATTCAAGGCGTTGAGCGCTTGCGGTCGGTTCAGCGTGATGAGACCGACATGGTCGCGGGTCTCAACGAGGATCGTCTTGTAGGCCATGGGTGTCCCTCCCGGCTCTCTCGGATCGCGGAGCGGGCCTAGCCCGCCCTGAGCCCCCGATCAAGGGATCGCTGCGCGCGGGCCGCGGCAGGCCTTTCTCAATGCCGGCCTCAACGCTGGCAGCGCGAGCAGTAGAACGACGACCGCCCGGATTGTACGATGCGCAGAATTTTTGCCTTCGGTGCACCGCAGGGGCAGGGGGCGCCCTCGCGGCCGTAGACGCGGAATGAATGTTGGAAATAGCCGAGTTCGCCGTCGGCCCGGCGGTAGTCGCGCAGCGACGAGCCGCCGGCGGCTATTGCCGCGTGGAGGGTCTCGCGGATCGCCGTCGCGAGACGGTCGATGCGCGGCCGGGAGATCGTGGCGGCGATCCGGCGCGGGTGGATCCCGGCGCGGTTGAGCGCTTCGCAGACATAGATGTTCCCGAGCCCGGCCACGACCTTCTGATCGAGAAGCGCGGCCTTGATGGGGGTTTGACGCCCCGCAAGCGCGGCGGCGAGGACCGTGCCGGAAAAGCCGTTGCCAAGTGGCTCCGGTCCCAGGCCCGCGAGCAGACGGTGGTTTGCGAGATCTTCGGTGGGCCACAGATCCATCGCGCCGAACCGACGCGGATCATTGTAGATAACCCAAGTGCCGTCATCAGTGCAGAGGCTGACATGGTCATGCGCGGCAAGCCCGCCCGAAGCGATGGTAAAGTCACCGATCTGCGCCGGCGCGTCGCCGGGCGCCACCACGGAGATTCGTCCCGACATGCCGAGATGAATCAGCCAGGTCTCGCCGCCCTCCAGATCGGCCAGAAGGTATTTCGATCGCCGGCGCAGATGCCGCACCCGTCGTCCCGCGAGGCGCGCGGCAAAACGCTCGGGTAGCGGCCAGCGCAGATCCGCGCGCCGTTGCACCACTTCCGTCAACCGATGTCCTTCGAGGACCGGCGCGAGACCGCGGCGAACGGTCTCGACCTCAGGCAGTTCGGGCATTGGCCGCGGGTCTGGTCGCTAAGGCTCGCCGGTCCGTGTGGATCGAGGCGCGCGCACGAGGCTCAGCAGGCTCATCGGTCCGGCCAGCGCAATGCGTGCCACCGGATGCGCTTCGATCATCGCTTTGGTCTTTTCGAACTGCATAACACCCTCGATCCGGCGATCGAGGAATGACCAGGTCGCGGTGGCGCCGGGGCTTTCGTCGCCGAGCCAATACAACACTGTGGCCGAATAGATCGACGCCAGGATCGCGCGCTTCGTGTAATAATTGTAGTCTTCCGAGGTGTCGCCGCAGGCGGTCCAGATTGCATCAGCCGTGCGCCAAACGGCCCGTGCGCCCTCCCCGGCATAGATCGGCAACGCGAGAAGCGTGGCCCCCCGGCGAACGGCTTCACGATGGTCGGCCACGAGCTCGAGACGGCGGCGCACGCAATGGGTCACGCGATCTCTGATGCGCATTGCGGCCAGATCGGTGGCGGCCAGCTCCTCGACGAGCCGCGCATCCATCATGTCGTGGAACCCCACGGCCATATCGACCCCGCCGCGCGGGAAAACGAGACGGGCGATCTCGGGTTCGATGCCGGTTTCCTGCAGCGCCAGGCGCAGCGCCTCCGCAGACCAGCCGTCGAAGGCGACATGCGGCAGGGCTGCTTCAATGAGCCGGGCGCGGGCCTCCGCAAGGTGGTCTTGATGCTGAGGGGTCGGGCTCGCTTGCATGACGTCTCCCTTTCGATCACCGCCAACAGGTAGACAGGACGGTCTATTCCTCGTATATACCATCGCAATCTAATCCGACATCCCCGGCATCGAATGGTGGAGGCCCTGTGCAGGTCCAAGTTCGCGACAACAATGTTGACCAAGCGCTGCGCGCGCTGAAGAAGAAACTCCAGCGCGAGGGCGTGTTTCGCGAAATGAAACTGCGCCAACACTACGAGAAGCCCTCCGTCAAGCGGGCCCGCGAAAAAGCGGAGGCGATCCGCCGCGCTCGCAAACTGGCCCGGAAGAAAGCCCAGCGCGAGGGGCTGCTCTAACGCGGCCACCCCGCGCCACCCGCGCCGATCCCGAGTCGCGCGCCGATCCCGGTCGAAGGTCATTGGGTCAATCGGCATGGTGATGCTAAGCGACGCAGGGTTGCCGGACGGACTCAGGATCTACGCGATCGGCGATGTCCATGGCTGCCTCGATCAGCTGGAGGCGGTCGCCCGGTCCGTTCGCTCTGATCTTCTCGCTCGGCCGGTGGACGATTGGCGGGTTGTCTTGCTCGGCGATTACATCGACCGTGGCGCCGACAGCCTCGGCGTGCTGCGCTGGTTGAGCGGTGCCGGTCACGCCCTGCGTCTTCACCCCCTTCTCGGCAATCACGATGCGATGCTGCTTGACGCGCTGGCCAGCCCGGATCCGACCACGTTGCTCAATTGGTTGGTCAGCGGTGGGCGCGCGACGTTGGAGAGTTGCGGGATCGGGGAGCCTGAGATCGCGGCAGCCAGTGCTGAGGCCGGGCGGCAGCATTTGCGCATGCGCTTGGCGGAGGTGTTGGGACCCGAACTGCATGCGTGGCTGCGGAAACTGCCGCTCTCGGCGCGTTTCGGCGACTACCTCTTTGTGCATGCGGGGGTCCGCCCGCGCGTTGCCCTCGACGCTCAAGCAGCGGAGGACCTGCTATGGATCCGGGGCGAGTTTCTGACCTCGCAGGAGGATCTCGGCGCCGTTGTCGTCCATGGCCACAGTCCGCGTCCGGAGATCGAGCTGCGCCCGAACCGCATCGCGATCGACACCGGCGCGGTGTTCGGAGGTCGGCTGTCTTGCCTGATCCTGGAGGGGCACAGCCGGGCGAGGTTGGAGCCAGACGGCCCGGTGCCCCTCGACGCCGCGGGCTAAACGCGTGCCCCATTGACAGCCGGAGCGTCGGCGCGTTGCCTAGGCACGCACGCGTCCTCAACGAGCCCAGCCCCCATGCCGCGCGACCTCTCCCGCCTGTTTCATCCTCGTTCGGTCGCGGTCATAGGCGGCGGCGCGTGGGGGACGTCGGTCGTTAAACAATGCGCCAAAATGGGGTTTCCGGGACCTGTTTGGCCTGTGCATCCGCGCAAATCCGAGATCGGCGGCCTGCCGACGGTGCCGCGCATCGAGGACCTGCCCCAGCCGCCCGATGCCGCTTTCGTTGCGATCAATCGGGAGGCCGCGGTCGAGGCAGTACGCCTGCTCGCAGAGAGCGGGGCTGGCGGGGCCGTGTGTTTCGCCTCGGGATTTGCCGAGGCCGCCGGGGAGCTCGACGGGGCGGCCGAGGCCCAATCCCGGATTGTTGCGGCGGCCGGCGAGATGCCGCTTTTGGGGCCCAACTGCTACGGCTTGCTCAATTATCTCGACGGGGTCGCGCTCTGGCCGGACGAGCATGGCGGCCGGCATCGTGAGACAGGGGTCGCCATCGTCGCGCAGTCCTCGAACATGCTGATCAACCTGACCATGACGCCAGCGCTGCCGATCGCCTTCTGCGTGGCTGCCGGCAACCAGGCGCACACCTCCCAGGCCGCGATCGCCGGCGCGCTTTTGGAGGACCCGCGGGTGACGGCGATCGGTCTCCACGTCGAGGGGGTGGGCGATATCCGCGCGTGGGAACGTTTCGCGGCGCGCGCTCGGGCGCGCCAGGTGCCGGTGGTCGCGCTCAAGGTGGGTCGGTCGGAAGCCGCGCAGGCCGGCACGCTGTCGCACACCGCCTCGCTCGCCGGTCCCCATTCGGGCGCAGAGGCCTTTTTCGATCGGCTCGGGATCGGCCTCGTCCACAGTTTGCCCGAGTTGGTCGCGGCGCTCGGCTTCCTGCATGTCCATGGCAGCATCGGGGGCGCGCGCGTCGCTTCCTTGAGCTGCTCCGGCGGGGAGGCTAGCCTTCTGGCGGATATGGCCGAGCCTCGGGCGGTGACGCTGCCGCGGCTGCCCAAGGCCGCCCGAGACCGACTGGCGGCGGTGCTCGGGGCTAAGGTTACGCTCGGCAACCCGCTCGATTACCACACATATATCTGGGGTGACGCGGCCGCGATGACCGAAACCTATGCGGCTGTGCTATCGGGCGGGGGATATGACGCGGCGCTGTTGCTGCTCGACCTGCCCCGGGAGGATCGGTGCTCGCCGGCCCCGTGGGACTGTGCGCTCCAGGCGATCCGTGCGGCGAAAGCGCGGGCGGTTATGCCCGTGGCGGTGGTCTCCACCTTGCCGGCCGGTCTGCCGGAGACCGTCTCGGAGGCGCTGATGGCTGATGGCATCGCGGCGCTTAATGGCATCGGCGAGGCACTTGCAGCGATCGAGGCGGCTGCGGCGATCGGAGAAGCCGAGCGCCGTCCTGAGCCCGCTGGCATTTGTCCCGCGCCCGCGCTCGAGGGCCCGGCCCGATTGCTGGACGAAGTCGAGGCCAAGGCGGCGCTGGCGGCGCATGGGCTCGCTGTGCCCAAGGGAAGCCCTGCCGCCACGCCCGAAGAGGCCGCGGCGGTGGCCGCTAAGCTCGGTGCCGGGCCTTTCGCGCTCAAACGCCTCGGGCTCGCGCACAAGACCGAGGCAGGTGCCGTTCGCCTCGGACTGGCAGCGGCGGCCGTCGGCCCTGAAGCGGCGGTGATGGGGACCGGTCCGTTCCTGGTGGAGCACATGGTCGCCGACGGGGTGGCAGAGCTTCTTGTCGGCATCACCCGCGACCCGGCGCATGGGCTCACACTCACCCTCGGTGCGGGCGGCACGCTGACGGAGCTCTTGGCCAATACCGCCACGCTCCTGTTGCCCACGACCGAGGCGGCGATCGAGGCGGCGCTGGCCGGGCTCCGGGTGGCCAAGCTGCTGGCGGGTCATCGCGGTAAACCGCCCGGCGATCTCGCCGCAACCGTTGCCGCCATCCGCGCCGTCGAAGCCTATGCCTTGGCCGAGGTCCACCGGCTGGTCGAACTCGACGTCAATCCGCTCATCGTCACGCCCTCGGCTGCTTGGGCCGCCGACGCCCTTATCCGCCTCGCCGAGCTGCGCTCAGGAGACCCCGCATGACCGACACGCCCCAGACCCCGATCCGCAGCCGCCGCGAAGGCCACATCCTCGAGGTCACGCTCGACCGGCCCAAGGCCAATGCCATCGATCTCAAGACCTCGCGGCTCATGGGCCAAACTTTCCGCGACTTTCGCGACGATCCGGAGCTGCGCGTCTGCATCCTAACCGGGGCGGGCGCGAAATTCTTCTGCCCCGGCTGGGACCTCAAAGCCGCCGCCGAAGGCGATGCGGTCGATGGCGACTACGGCATCGGCGGCTTCGGCGGGCTCCAGGAGCTCGGCCAGCTCAACAAGCCCGTAATCGCGGCCGTCAACGGTATCGCTTGCGGCGGGGGGTTGGAATTGGCGCTCTCCGCCGACCTCGTGCTCGCCGCCGAGCACGCGACCTTTGCGCTCCCGGAGATCCGCTCCGGCACGGTCGCTGATGCCGCATCGATCAAGCTGCCCAAGCGTATTCCCTATCACGTCGCCATGGATCTGCTGTTGACCGGTCGCTGGTTCGACGCCGCAGAGGCCCACAGGCTCGGCCTCGTGAAGGAGGTGGTCCCGGCCGAGCAGCTGATGGCGGCCGCCTGGGAGCTTGCGCGGCTTCTCGCCGCCGGGCCGCCGCTCGTTTATGCCGCAATCAAGGAGATCGTCCGCGAGGCGGAGGATGCCCGCTTTCACGACATGATGAGCCGTATTGGCAAGCGCCAGCTCGCCACGATCGACCGGCTTTACGGCTCTGAGGACCAGTTGGAGGGCGCCCGCGCCTTCGCGGAGAAGCGGGATCCGGTGTGGAAGGGGCGCTGACTTTCAACATGAAGTGAATTGCGGCCTGCGGGAACGGTGCTAAATCGTATCTTGCCTGACCTAAGGAGAACCCAATGCGTCTTCTTACTGCCGCAGCCGCCCTGTTTGCCATCTTGTCGTCGCTGCCGGCGGTCGCTGCTTGCGATCCTGGCGAACGCGCGTTCACCTTCAGCCATACCGGGCCGGAGCGCGGCTCTGCCCGGGGGGAGGCGGCGGCCATGCTGGCCGAACGGATCAATACCGAGCTCGAGGGTCGGGCCTGCATGACCGTGACACATCTCGCCACCGATCATAGCGAGGCGGGGCTTGTCGAGGCGATCCGTGCCCGCCAGTTCGATTTCGGTGCCGCGGACACTGGTACGCTCGGGGATTTGAGCGCCCGTTTTTTGGTGTATGAGCTGCCGTTCTTGTTCGACGGTATCGAGGCGGTCCTACATTTCAACGGCTCGAGCACTGGCCAGCAGCTGCTCGGGGCCGCGGCGCCGGCGGGCCTCTCTGGGCTTGCACTCTGGCTCGATGGCTTCGAACAGTTAACCGCGGATCGGGCCATCGCCGCGCCGGAAGACGCCGCCGGTCTAGTCTTCGCAGCGACCGGGTCCCCGCTGGAAGCCGCCTATTTCACAGTGCTCGACGGATCGTTTGTCGAGCTCTCGCGTCAAGAGGTGTTTAACGCGCTGCGCGACGGGGTGATCCAAGGCCAAAACGCGTCCTTTTCGGCGATCTTCAGCGAGGGGCTCGAAACCGTCCAGGCAAGCGCGACCGAGACGGACCATGTGGTCTCCCACCTTGTTTTGTTGACCTCCACACAAACTTGGGAGGGGCTCGACCCAGGATTGCGGGCCGAGCTTACGCGGATCATCCGAGAGGTGACCCATGAGCGAAATCGGTTGGTCTACGAGCTGAATGAGGCGGCGAAATTTCGGCTGATGCAGCGCGGGCTTTCCATCCGGGCATTGTCGGCCGAGGAGCGGCTCAACTGGAAGCGGGCGATGCAGCCGGTCTGGTTCGAGTTCGGCGGCGAAATCGGCTTCGATCAGATCTCCGCGGCGATCTACGCCAACCGCGTGAGCCGCCGCTGAGGCGGGTGGCGGGCACGCGCCGATTGATCGACAGTCGGCCCAGTCGGCATTTGGCCGCTCGCCGGCACCCTCGCTTGCTGGGGTGCCGCATGCCCCAAGGTCGAGCTTCTCTGCGCCAACTCGCGGCCAACCGCCCGCTGCGGAAACCGGCGGATGTGCACGGCCTGCTCCGCCGCGTTTCCGGCGGGGAGGTGCCCCGGGCGGTGAGTGAGTCGCGCGGCGCCACCCCCGTGAAGATGCCTATCTGCAACGTGATTGACACGCTGACCTCGGGAATGGTCACCCGTCAGGAGAACACCTGGGCGAACATCTTCTCCCGCCGCTTCTACACCCACAAAGACGGTATCACAGGGACCGACCATGGCGTGACCGACCTCATGCTTGTCACCTCGACCGCTTGCTCGGAGAAGCTCGCGCCGAGCCCGCGTGACGATCCGACTCGGACGGGCGGTGACGCGACCCACGCGTACAACCGGTTCAGCTTCGAGATCAACGAATTGGCCAAGGTCCGGATGCCGGCGAATGGTGGCGTCGTGCGGCGCCCGATGTCAGCGGAGCGGGCCGCTTGGGTCGGGGCTTTCGAGCCGGTGTGGCCGCGTTTCAAAGACCAGATCGGCGCCGAGTTGATCCAAGCAGTCCGTCGGGGCAGCGCAGGATGAGACGCATTGCCTTGCTGGGTTGGGTCCTTTCGGGGCTTTCCCTCATGATCTACGCGAGCGCCGGGCCGGTCCTTGCCGAGGCGCCGTCGCCTCCTTGCGGTGGGACGGAGGAGCCTTGCGCCGTCGCAACCGGTCGTTATGCGCTTCTGCTGCCAAAGGGGTCGGACGATCAGGAAGGCCCAGAAGGCGGCGCGCCCGCGGTCCTCTTCCTCCATGGCTGGGGCAGCAGTCCGCGCGGCGCCGTCGGTCGGCTCGCGGGTGGCCGAGAGATCCTCTCCGCCGGGTTCGCCTTGATCCTGCCAGAGGGGGTTGCCCGCCCGGGCCGAACCCAGCGCGATTGGGCGGTGCGCGACACGGCCAGCCCTCATCCGAGGGACGATTTAGCCTTCCTGGAGGCCGTCTTGGCGGATGCCGCCTTGCGCGGGGTGGACCGGGCCCGGGTGCTGCTGGCGGGCTTTTCCCGCGGGGGCTCCTTCGTTTGGGACGTCGCCTGCGAGCGCCCGGCGCTTTTCCGCGCCTTTGCCTCGGCTGCCGGAGCGTTTTGGGAACCGCTCCCGGAGACCTGCAATGGATCTGCGGCGCTGCATCACAGCCATGGCTGGACGGATGGCGTTGTGCCGATCGAGGGGCGCAGCTTTCGAGAGGGCAGGGTCGTCCAGGGCAATGTCTTCGAGAGCCTGGCGCTGCGGGCCGACATGATGGGCTGTGCGCGACTACCGCCGGTGCGCGAGGTTGCGGCGCCGCTGGCGTTCCGTAGCTGGACCGGTTGTGCCGACGGCGCTCGCATCGACTTCGTCTTGCATCCCGGCGGACACACGGTGCCGGATTGGTGGGCCGGGCGGGTGGTCGCCTGGTTCTCCGATCGGTTGGCCGACGCGACCGTCGAGCCCTAGACCCAACGGCGGACCCTGGCGGCATAAGCGGCGAAATCGTCGCCGAAAGCCGCGGCCAGGCGGCGCTCTTCGGGGCGGATAAAGCGGCTTTCCAGCACCACATAGAGCCCGCCCAGGAGAACCAGCCCAGCGACCGTGCCCAGGGTCAGGCACCAGCCCGCCAGGATCGCGAGATCGGCGACATAGATCGGGTTGCGCGACCAGGCGAATGGGCCTGCCGTGACAAGGGCGCCGGGTTCCTGGTGGGGGATGACGGTGGTGCCGCCGCGGTGCAAGGTGAACACGGCCCAGACGGCCACCGCGAGCCCGGCGAGGATCAGCACCCGCCCCGGCCAGAGGAGCGCATCGCCGAGCGGCGCCCAGACCTCCGCCATGAACCAGGCGAGCCCCATAAACAAAACGAGCCAGACGGGGGGCAGATCGAGGGTCTTCAGCAGGTGCATCGCAGGGCCTTTTGCTTGGGGCGCTTCCTCGGCCCCCCGCTCCTAGCATGCGTTTGCGGTGCTGCCAGCCCCTGGCGCGGGGGGGACCGGCGTGTTGTCGATCAGTCGCGCCCGGCCCAGCCGCGCCGCCGCGAAGACCCGCGCCGGGCGCGTCGGCGGTGCTGCCGAGACGAGAGTGAGGCTTTCCGCGTCGCGGCACTCGAGATAGTCCACCGCCGCGAACCCTGCCGTCGCAACCCGGGCCCGCGCCGCTGCGCAGGCGAGATCCGGCGCGGCGCCGGCAGCGATCGCTTCCGCGGCCTGAGCAATGGCTCGGTAAAGGGTTGGGGCCGCCGAGCGCTCGGTGGCGGTCAGGTAGCGGTTGCGTGAGGAAAGGGCCAAGCCGTCGGGATCGCGTAGGGTGGGCACGCCTAAGATTTCGGTTCCGAGGTCGAGATCGAGCGCCAAGCGGCGGATTACTGCAAGCTGCTGCCAGTCCTTCTCGCCGAAGACCGCGAGATCAGCGCGAGCTTGGTTAAGGAGTTTGGTAACAATCTGAGCGACCCCGTCGAAATGCCCTGGCCGCGCCGCGCCGCAGAGCACCTCCGTGAGGCCGCGCACGCGCACCTCGGTGCCGAAGCCCGCAGGGTACATCTCGTCCACCCCCGGTGCGAAGAGAAGAGCGCAGCCGGCCTGCGCCAGCATCGCGGCATCGCGGCTCTCGTCGCGGGGATAGGCGGTGAAGTCTTCGCCAGCGCCAAATTGCGTGGGATTGACGAAAATGCTGGCGACGACGCGATCTGCCCGGGCGCTGGCCGCGGTGACCAGGGACAGATGTCCCTGGTGCAGGGCACCCATGGTCGGCACCAAGGCGATACGCGCGCCCGCTTGCCGCCAACCAGCAACCCAGGCGCGCAGATCGGCGACGCGGCGGACCGTCTCCATGCCGGCCCGCGCGCGTGTCAGAGCCCGGCCGGGCGGCCCACCACGACGATGGCGAGCTCCTCGGCATCGAGCAGTTCGGCCGCCACTCGGGAGATGTCGGCGGAAGTTACGGCTTCCACATAACCATTGCGCCGATCGAGATAGTCGATGCCCAAATCCTCCTCCTGCATCGTCAACAGGAAGCGGGCGATTTTGGCGTTGGAGTCCAGGCTGAGCGGGAAGGATCCGGTGAGATAGCGCTTTGCATTCTCCAACTCGGTGTCGCTCACCCCGTCCGATGCAAGGCGGGCCCACTCGTCGCGGATCACCGAGATGCTCTCGGCCATGCGGGCGTTCTCCGTCTGCACGCTGCCCAGGAGAAGCGGGATGGCGTCACGCTCAGACAGATAAGAATAGACGCTGTAGGCCAAGCCGCGCTTCTCGCGCACTTCGGTCATCAGGCGCGCCGAGAAGCCGCCGCCTCCCAGGATGTGATTCATCACATAGGCGGGGAAGAAATCCGGATCGTCCCGCGCGATCCCCCGCTGGCCGAAGATGGCGACGGACTGGGGCACGTCGAGATCCAGGATCTCAAGGCCGGGTGCCGGGATCGGCGCAGGTTCGGGATCGGAGAGCGCCGTACCCTCGGGGATGTCGGCGAGGAGGGTATCGATCAGCCGGCCCGCGGTGTCCGCATCGACCGCGCCCACCACCGAAACATAGAGATTGGCCGTCGTCAGCAGCCGCTGATGAGCCGCCAGGATCTCGTCGCGGGTTATCGCTGCGACGCTCTCCAACGTCCCGTCGGTGGGCCGACCATAGGGGTGGTCGGGGAAGGCGCGGGCGCTCCAGGCTTTGCCCGCGACGCTGCCAGGCTGGGTCTCTTGCTCGCGCAGGGCCGACAAGAGCTGGCTGCGGACGCGCTCGATCGCATCGTCGTCGAAGCGCGGCTGCCCCAGCGCCTGGGCGATCAACTCGGCGCTCGCCTGGGCGGTCTCGACCAGCATCTGTGCGCTGACCCGGGTTCCGTCGCGGCCAACGGAGATGGAAAAGCGGGCCGCAAGGTCGTCCTTGCGCTTGGCGAAGGCCGCCGCGTCCAGCTCACCCGCCCCTTCGTCGAGGAGCGCAGCGGTGATCCGCGAAAGGCCGGGGCGGTCGGCGGGGTCGAGGCGGGCGCCGCCCTTGAATGTCATCTCGATGGCGACGATCGGGATCGACGGTTCGGAGACCATCCAGAAGGTGGTCCCGCCGGGCGAGGTGGCTTCGACCACATCGACCGCCCGCGCCGGCAGGGCGACGAGCATGAGCGCCAAAAGGGGTGCAACGATAGCGGTGATGCGGATCATCCCTGGCCCTCCTCGGTGGCAGAAGCGGCGGCCGGTGCCGTGGCAGTCTCCGCGCGGGTGAGATAGCCGGTCACGGCCGTTTCGCGACTCAGCAACCGTGCTGCGTCGCGAACTTCTTCGGCGGTGATCGACTGAAGCACCTCAGGCCAAGCCTCGATCTGCTCGACGCTCAGCCCGATGGTGAGCCCGACGCCGTAGATCCGCGCCAAGGTCGATTGACTGTCGAGTGCATAGATGTAGGCGGCATGAATCGTGCGCTTGATCCGCGCCAGTTCTTCCTCAGTGGGCCCGTTCGCGGCGATCTCCGCGAGCACAGCATCGAGACCGGCTTCGACGGTCTCCAACGCGACCCCCTCGGCCGGCACCGCATAAATCGTGAAGCCCGTGGCGTCGCGTTGGGACGCCGAGTAATAGGCCCCGGTGTCGATCGCACTGCGGTCGCCGGTCACCATCGCCTCGGCGAAGCGGGAGGCGATCCCGTCGCCCAGCACGGCTTCGAGGATCTCCAGCGCTGCGGCGACCCGGGTGTCTCCGGTGCCGCGGGCTGGCACGAGGTACTGCCGCACCATGAAGGGCTGGCGCACCCGCGGATCGCTCATCGTGATCCGCCGTTCCGCCCGGTGGGGCGGCTCCTGTGGGCGGGCATCCGGCGCCTGTCCGGAGGGCTCGAGCGGGCCGTAATGCTCGCGCGCCAGCCGCTCCACTTCGTCGGGCGTCACGTCGCCGGCAACCACGAGGATGGCATTGTCTGGGGCATAGTGCCGCGCGTAAAAATCGAAAGCGTCTGCGCGGGTCAGTTCCTCCATCTCGTGGCGCCAGCCGATGATCGGCACGCCATAGGGATGGTTTTGGAACAGCGCCGCGTTCACCTGCTCATAGAACAACGCTTGGGGGCTGTTCTCCGTGCGTTGATTGCGCTCTTCAAGGATCACGTCGCGCTCGGTCAGCGCAACTTCCTCGGAGAATTCGAGGTCGCGCATCCGATCCGCTTCCATGCCCATCACCAGTCCGAGCCGGTCAGCCGCAATGCGCTGGAAATAGCCCGTGTAATCCCGTGAGGTAAAGGCGTTGTCCGATCCGCCATTGGCCGCGACGATGCGGGAGAAGGCGCCCTCCGGGATCTCGTCGGTCCCCTTGAACATTAGATGCTCGAGATAATGAGCGATGCCGGACTTGCCCGCCGGCTCATCAGCGGCGCCAACCGGGTACCAGACCATGTGGGTCACGACCGGTGCGCGACGATCCTGGATGACGATCCCCCGCATCCCGTTCTCGAGCGTGAATTGGGTCGCTTCCGGCAGAGCCGAAGCCGGCATTGCAGTGATCGTTTGCACGGCCAAACCCGCTGCGGTCAGTTTCGCCAAAAGGCGCATGCCGCCCTCCTCTCCTTGTTTCTTGATTCGGAGATAGGGCGGCCCGCGCCTGCAAACCAGGGCGATGCTGTGGGCCGATCTAGAAGTCGAACTCGCCGCTGCCGACATCCTGGCCGGGCGAGGGGGCCGCGGTGATGCTGTCGCGCGGGCTGGAGCGCCAGAACCGCGGCTCGCCGATGCCGGTTTGGGCCGCGAGCGCCGCTTCGTCGGCTTGGCTCTCGGCTCGCTCGGCCTCCAACAGCGCCTGGCGCTGCAAGGCACCCTGATCCACCGGTGCCGGCACCCCCGCTTCTTGGAGCCGCTGCGACTCAGCCACCGGGTCGATCAGCTCGTCGGGATCGACATCCGGCCCGCCGCCGCTGAACAGTTCGAAGATCGTCGGCGGCTCGTAGGGCTGCGCCTCGGCAAGCGCCTCGTTCTCTCGGGCGATCTCTGCGCGGATCTCGGGCGAGGCCGCGGATGCGTTCGCCGCCGCAAGAAGCGCTGCTTCGCCACGGCTCACGGCCACGCCTCTGGGGGTCGAGGCTGCAACCTCGCGGCCCGTCAGCGCGGCGATGGCCTCCGCCTGGGGGTCGGGTTCGAGCGGCGAGCGCAGACCGGGGCTGGGCTCTGGCAAGCTCGAGGTGTCGAGACCGGGGGGCATCATCAACTCGCCCCGGGTAATCACAGCGAACTCGTCGGGTGTCGGCCGGTCGCCGCGCATGACCTCGATCGGATTGCCGATGGCCTCGCAGCCGGCAAGCGCGATAAAGGCGAGGCCGGCCGCGACGCGCCGTGCGGTCCTGCTTGTCTCAGTCATCTGAGCTCTCCTTGATCTAGCGCGCAACATGCCCCGATCTCCCGCTGCCCGCAATCCCAGCAATCGTGGTGCCCCCGGATCAGGCCCGCCAGGCGATGATCACCGCGCCGAAAAAGATCGCCACATCGGCGATGTTGAAGGCGAACGGGTTTTGGATGCCGCAGCAGCTCATGTTCAAGAAATCGACCACGAAGCCGTATTGGACCCGGTCCCAGGCATTGCCCAGTGCGCCACCGGCCACGAGCGCCGCCCCGAGCGAAAAGACCGGCTCCCTCCTGCGCAGCGCCCAGATGGTTACGCCTACGGCTGCTGCGCCCGCGATCGCCACGAGCACCCAGCGCAGGTTTCCCGAGCCGAGCAGCCCGAAATTGATCCCGCGATTCTCCGCATAGAGAAACACGAGATAGGGTTCGAAGACCGGCACCCTTAACCTCAAAGGGAGATCGATCACTTCGAGGATGTAGAGCTTGCTGGCCCTATCGATCGCGACGATCAGGACGGCGAGCCCGAGCAGGCGCGCCGCGTCGCGCGAAGCTTTCGCGGCGGCGTTCATCCACCGACCGTCAGTATGTGCGCCCAAAGCCGCGACCGAACGCGCTCGCAGGGTCGGCCCGACGCGTCTCGCGCAAGGTGCACTCGAAGTAGAGAGCGGAGGCGAGCGCATCTTCGTAGGCAAAGACCGCGTAGTCGATATGCTCGGAGGGCAACGGGCCCGCGCCGCGATAGCCCGACATGTCGAGCCGGCGCAAAACCGTCCGCAACTCGTCGCAGCCGAGCCCGTCAATCTCGGGCAGCACCAGGGAAACGCCCTGTGCCGTCACATGGTGAACGGGCGCAGCCGGGGGCTTGGGCGAACCGATATCCGGCGCTGCTTGCACCGACCCGGCCAATAGCGCTGCAACAATAAGCTTCATCGATCGTCTCCTACCCAAACCTTAGGCGAAGGTTAGTGGCAATACATGGCGCAACTAAGGCAAGGATCCCGCTGGCGACGGTTTTCTCAGAGGCCGATCGCCGCCCCGCGCCGCATTTCGGCGACCGCAGCGTCGCAGCGGCCGCACAATCCGGGGAGCGTGTGGGTGTCCACATCCTCGAGCACCCGCCAACACCGGGCGCATTTCTTACCTTCGGCGCGGTGAATGATCACGCCGACGCGCTCGTTATCCAGACGGAACGCTTCCTGTGGGGGCTCGTGCCTTGCGATGGACAGATCCGATGTGATGCAGACCTCGGCCAAATCGGCCCCGGCAAGCGCCTCTGCAAGCGCCGGCTCAGCGATATAAAGCATCGGGGCGGCTTCCAGGGGCGCACCGATCACCTTATCTCGGCGGGCGACTTCAAGGGCTCCGTTGACCACGCGGCGCACCAGGCGCACCTGCTCCCACGTCGCCGCAAGACCCGGATCTGCCCAGCTTTCGGGGGTCTCGGGGAAGTCCTCAAGATGCACCGAGCCGCCATCCGCGCCAAAGCGCGTGAGCCAAACCTCTTCCATCGTAAAGACGAGGATGGGCGCGAGCCAGCGGGTGAGGCGATGGAAAAGCAGGTCCATCACGGTGCGGCAGGCGCGGCGACGCGGCGAATTCGGCGCATCGCAGTAGAGCGCGTCCTTGCGGATGTCGAAATAAACCGCGGAGAGATCGATCGTCGCAAACGTAAACAGCGCCTGGAACACGCCCTGGAAGTCGAAGGCGGCGTAGCCTGTGCGCACCGTGGCGTCGAGTTCGGTCAAGCGATGCAGCACCCAGCGCTCGAGCTCGGGCATCTCTGCCGGGTCGACGCGCTCGGCTTCGTCGAAGTCCTTCAACGCGCCGAGAACGAAGCGCAGCGTGTTGCGCAGGCGGCGATAGCTGTCGGCGGTGCCTTTCAGGATCTCCTGCCCGATGCGCAGATCGGCAGAGTAGTCGGCCTGGGCAACCCAAAGGCGCAGGATATCGGCACCGTATTGCTTGATCACCTCCTCGGGCGCGATCGTATTGCCCAAGGATTTCGACATCTTCTGGCCCTTTTCGTCCAGCGTGAAGCCATGGGTGACCACCGCTTTGTAGGGCGCGCGCCCGCGGGTGCCGCAGGCCTGGAGAAGCGAGGAGTGGAACCAGCCGCGGTGCTGGTCGGTGCCCTCGAGATAGACATCCGCAGGCCAGACGCCGTCCGCCCGGTCGCGCATGACGAAGGCATGGGTGGAGCCTGAATCGAACCACACATCGAGGATGTCGGTCACTTGCTCCCACTCGGCCGCGTCGTTCCGACCGGCGAGAAAGCGGTCCTTCGCACCGTCGGCAAACCACGCATCGGCCCCCTCCGCGCGGAACGCATCGACGATGCGGGCGTTCACGCTGGGATCGCGCAGCAGCTCCACCCGACCCTCGCCATCGCGGCGGCAGAAGCAGGCCAGCGGCACCCCCCAGGCGCGCTGTCGGGAGAGCACCCAGTCGGGTCGGCTTTGCATCATGGAGCGCAGGCGGTTCTGCCCGGCCTTGGGCACCCAAGCGACGAGCTCTTCGATCGAGGTGAGCGCGCGCGCGCGGATCGTGTCCCCATGTTCCCCCATCCCGTCGTCGAGCGGCTTGTCGATGGCAACAAACCACTGCGGACGATTGAGGCGGATCACGGGGGCCTTGGAGCGCCAGGAATGGGCGTCGGAGATGGTTTGGCGGCGGGTCGCGGCAAGCTTGCCCACCTCCTTGAGCTTCGCGATGACGGCCTTGTTCGCGGAGCCGTCCTTGCCTTTGCGATCCAGGATGTAAGTCCCGGCAAAGAACGGCACGTTCTCGGCAAAGCCCCCGTCCTCGCGGATATTGTGGGTGAGCCGGTCGAGCATATCTTTTTGGCGGAAAAGCTCGTAGTCGTCTTCACCATGGCTCGGCGCGCAGTGGACGAAGCCGCTCCCGGTGTCGTCGGTGACGAAATCTCCCGCCAGCAGCGGCACCTCATAGCCCCAGAAGGGGTCAGCCTCGGCCAGCGGATGGGCGCACACCACATGGGCGAGCTCCGCCGCCCCCACATCGCGCAGCCGCGTCACCTGCGCCATCTCGAGCCGCGCCCGGGCGAAGATCTCTTCGGCGAGGCGATCGGCCATCACCAGCCGCTCGCCCTTGGCGATCCAGTTGCCCTCCGGTGCGTCAGCCACCTCGTAGAGCCCGTAGGAGATCTCGGCACCGAAAGAGATCCCGCGGTTGGACGGGATGGTCCAGGGCGTCGTGGTCCAGATCACGACTGCCGCGCCTTGGAGCCCATGGGGCCGGCTTGCCGCGTCATAGACCCTGTTCCAATTCAACTCCATCTCGCCGCCGCCATGGTGACCTTCGAGATGGCCCGGGGCGCGACTGATTGGGAACTTCACATAGATGGTGTCCACCTGGCGGTCGTGATACTCCACCTCAGCGTCTGCCAGGGCCGTCTGCTCCATCGGCGACCACATAACCGGCTTGGACCCCTGGTAGAGCGTGCCGTTCATCACGAAGCTGTGGAACTCCGCCGCGATGGTGGCTTCGGCCGCAAAGTCCATCGTGAGATAGGGGTTCTCCCAGTCGCCGGTGATGCCCATCCGCTTGAACTCGTCGCGTTGGATGTCGATCCACCCTTCCGCGAAGCGGCGGCATTCGGCGCGCAGCTCGTTCACCGGTACCGCGTCCTTGGACTTACCCTTTTTGCGGTACTGCTCCTCGATTTTCCATTCGATGGGCAGGCCGTGGCAGTCCCAGCCCGGCACATAGCGGCTGTCGAAGCCGCGCATTTGCGCCGAGCGGACAACGAAATCCTTCAAGATTTTGTTGAGCGCATGACCGATATGGAGATGGCCGTTGGCGTAAGGAGGCCCGTCATGGAGCGCAAAGGGCGGGCGCCCGGCCGCTGTGTCGCGCAGTCGGCGGTAGAGGCCCATCTCCTCCCAGCGGGCGAGCCAGTCCGGCTCGCGTTTGGGCAGACCCGCCCGCATGGGGAAATCGGTGTCCGGCAGGAAAAGGGTGTCGCGGTAGTCCGGGCCGTCGGGCTCGGCAGTGTCGGTCGTCTCTGGGGTGTCGGCGCTCATTGGGGCTGCCTCGCATCTGAAGTGGGACTGTCGCGAAGGGGCGCGCAGGGCGCGCGAAGGCCCGGCCCGCAGCGGATCAGCCGCGGACCGGGCCCCTAATTCGACGGATGATGCGCAGCGCCCAGGCCATGCCCGCTGTCTAGCCGTGCGCGCGGCGGAGGTCCAGGCCGCGCGGCACGTCATTGGGGGGGCGACGCTCAGCGGGAAGCGTCGGCGCGGATCTCGGCGAGCGACCGCTCGACCAGCGCGAGGAGGTCCTCGGCAGGCAGGCCCGCGGCCTCCGTCTCGGCCCTCCAGCCGGCGACCGCCGCGAGCCCCGTGCGTGCGCGCAGCGCCGCCACCGCCTCGGGCTCGAACCGGATCACGGGAACCTCGAAGGTCTCGAGCACCACGTTCCATTTGCCGAGGAGGTCGCGGTAATTCTCGATGTAGTAATCGAGCGCCGGCTCGATCGCTGCGTCGAGCGCTGCGCGATGGGCGTCAGGCAGGCGCTCATAGGCGTCGATGTTGACGACCACCGGGCAATTCACGGTTCCAGGGTTGAGATTGGCCGTCCACCATTCGGCCAGCGCGATCGTATTGAACGAGAAATGCGCGTGCTGGGCGAAGGCGACCGCGTCGAGCGTGCCGCTCTGCAGGGCGGAGAATGTCTCGGTCGCCGTCAGGTTCTCGGTCTCGGCGCCGAGCTCCGACAATGCCCGCCCGATGCCACCCGTTGCGCGCAGGCGCTTGCCGTCGAACCAGGAGAGATCCGTGGGCGGGGTGCCCTGCCCGGCGAGGTTGTACTGCGGCAGCGGGGTCGGCATCAGCAACCGTGCGTTCCACCGCGCCATCTCGGCCGCGACGGCAGGATCGGCATAAACGCGCTGGCTGAGCGCCCGCTCCTCCTCGAGCGTGTCGACCCCGAGAAACGGCAGCTCGAGCACGGTGATCGCGCGGTTCTTCTCGGGGTGGTAGCCGGCGCAGAACTGCGCCATCTCGAACTTGCCTTCGGCGATGCCCGCGAGGTTCTCCCGGCTCGGCGAAAGATCCCCGTAATGGATCGCGATCCGGAACTCACCGAGGGTGTTGCGGGCGACGAGATCGGCGAGGCGGTGCACATGCTCTGTGAAGGCACGGCGCTTGCCCCAAAGCGACACCTTCCACTCGGTTGTCGCGGCCGCCGCCTCGACCGAGGTGAGAGTCAGGGCCAGAACAAGGGCGCCGAAGATCGGTTTGGTCATTGGATCCCCCTGCGATATGTCCGCGGGTTGCTACCACGGATGGGCGGTCCGATGGAACCGCCGCCGCCGTGATTTCGCAAGCTGCACCAGGTGAGGGACGCCCCCGTGCGGCCGGCCGCGGGTCAGCCCTCGGCCGCCGCGGCCTCATCGTCGTCATCCCCGGCGATCAGACCCTTCGGCGTCGCGATGTTGAGGATGGTAAAGTCGCGGTCGGTGATCATCGGGCGCGTGCCGGCGGGCAGTTCCACATCGGAAATCTTGATCACGTCGCCCATTTTGCGCCCCTTGAGATCGACAACGAGCTTCTCCGGAATCGCGCTGGCAGTCACCTTGAGTTCGACCTCGGGGCGGACCACCGTGAGCACCCCACCGCGCTTCAAGCCCGGGCAGTCCTCCTGATTGATAATCTCCACCGGGATGTAGAGGTTGATCCGCGACTTCTCCGACAGGCGCAGGAAGTCCACATGAGACGGCAGATCGCGGCGCACATCGCGCTGGACGCTGCGGCAGATCACTGTCTGCCCTTTCCCGTCGATCTTCAAATTGATCAACTTCGACAGGAACTTGCCCGCTTTAAGCTGCTTGAGAAGCTCATTGAACTTCACATTGATCGGCGCGGGGTCCGCGCCCCCACCATAGACGACGCCCGGGACCATCCCGTCCCTCCGAGCCTGGCGGGCAGCCCCTTTGCCCGTGCCAGACCGGCTCGCCGCCTCGATAATCGGCAGTTCGGCCATATCACTCTCCTTGTTTGCGCCGCGGCGATCCTCCAGGGGTGTAAGCGCCGCAGAAGCCGGCTCCATACGGCATCAGGGCCGGGTTGGCCAGCCCTCGCGCGCGTTCCGTCGCAGCCGGCCCCCCGGTGTTGCCGCCATCGGCCCGGATTGCTAGCGATAGTGATCTGTCTGGAAGGAGCTCGGCATGTCCGTCATGCCCGAAAAGGATCCGAGCGGCCCGAAAGTCGCGCTGATGATCACCTGCCTCGCCGATATGATCCGCCCGGAGGTGGGTTTTGCGAGCGTGGCGCTGCTCGAGCGGGCCGGCTGCCGTGTCGGTGTGCCGTCGCAGAGCTGCTGCGGCCAGCCCAATTGGAACTCGGGGGATCGGATGGGCTCGCAAGCTTTGGCGCGGGCAATGATCCGGGCCTTCGCGGGATACGATTATGTTGTGGTGCCGTCGGGCTCTTGCGCGGCCACGGTCGTCAAGGACTATCCGGAGATCCTGGCAGGCGAGCCGGAAGCGGCCGCCGCGCGCGATCTCGCCGGGCGCACCTACGAGATCATGAGCCTCCTGACCGATGTGATGGGCGTCACGGGCGTCGATGCTGCTTGGCCGGGGCGTGCCACCTATCACGACAGCTGTTCGGGGCTGCGCGCGCTTGGCGTGAAGGGCCAGCCCCGGCAGCTCCTCGCCACGGTCGAGGGGCTGGAGCTTGCGGAGATGGGGGAGCCTGAGGTCTGCTGCGGCTTCGGCGGCACGTTTTGCGTGAAATACCCGGAGATCTCCAACAAGATGGTGGAGAGCAAATCGGCCGACATCGCCGCCACCGGGGCCGATCTCCTGCTCGCGGGCGATCTCGGCTGCTTGATGAATATGGCGGGCAAGCTCAGCCGCGAGGGGCGAACCGTCGAGGCGCGCCACGTCGTCGAGGTCCTCGCGGGCCACACCCACACCCCCGCAATCGGGAAGGCGGGTCGGCAACGCTGACGCAGCCGCCGCGGCGCCACGGAGAGACTGGGCATGAGCGAAGTCGAGACGGGCCAGAGCCTCTTGGAGAACGCCTACGAGCTGAGCCCGCCCGCGGACAACGCGAAGTACTACGACGCCTTCGCCGCCACCTGTGACAGCGATGTCGCGGCGGAGGGGCTGATCGGCGCGCCGTCTTATGCCCCGGTGCGGATGTACGACCAGGACGGCCAGGACCATTCGGGCGATGTCGCGATCCTCGCCCGCTATCGGAAGCAGCCCTAAGGGCGGAGCGGAGAGCGACCCATGAGCATCCACGAGCCCACCACGCCGCAGTTCAAGGACAATGTCCGTGCGGCGCTCGCCAACCGCAATCTCCAGGCGGCGATGAAGGGCGGCGCGGGCGGCTTCGTCAAGAACCGCGCGGCGGCCCGGGCGGCGGTGCCCGAGTTCGACGCCATCCGCGATGCCGCCCGCGATCTCAAGAACCACGTCTTGGCCAATCTCGGGACCTATCTCGAGGCCTATGAGGCGAAGGTCACCGAGGCCGGGGGGCAGGTCCACTGGGCCGAGACCGCCGAGGACGCCCGCCGCATCGTCCTTCAGATCTGCCAGGCCGCCGGCGCCACCCAGGTCAACAAGGGCAAGTCGATGATCTCCGAGGAGGTCGGCATCAACGACCACCTCGCAGAGCACGGCATCCACCCCCAGGAGACCGATCTCGGCGAATACATCATCCAGCTGCGCGGGGAGGGGCCGTCCCACATCATCGCGCCCGCGGTGCATGTGACCGTGCCGGAGGTGGAGGCCGAGTTCCGCCGCGAGCACACCCATCTCGACGAGGGGCGCTCCCTTGCCGAACTGCCGGACCTGCTCGCCGAGGCCCGCGGGGTCCTGCGCGAGCGCTATTTCCGCGCCGAGGTGGGCATCACCGGCGCCAACATGCTGATCGCGGAGACCGGCCAGTCCGTCATCGTGACGAACGAGGGCAATGGCGACCTCTCCCAGTCGCTGCCGCGGGTGCACATCGTGATGGCCTCGATCGAGAAGATCGTGCCGACGCTCGAGGACGCCGCTACCATCCTGCGCGTGCTCGCCCGCTCCGCTACCGGCCAAGCCTCCACCGTCTACACCACCTTCTCGAAAGGCGGCCGCCGCGCGGGGGACCCGGACGGGCCGGAAGCGTTCCATGTGGTCCTTCTCGACAATGGCCGCACCAACATGCTCGGCAGCGAGTTCGAGGAGATGCTGCGCTGCATCCGCTGCGGCGCCTGCATGAACCACTGCCCGGTCTATCAGTCGGTCGGCGGCCATGCCTATGGCTGGGTCTATCCGGGGCCGATGGGCGCCGTGCTGACGCCGTCGATCATCGGGGTCGAACAGGGGCGCCACCTGCCCAATGCCTCGACCTTCTGCGGGCGCTGCGAGGCGGTCTGCCCGATGCGGATCCCCTTGCCGAAGATGATGCGCGCCTACCGGGCGCAGGAGTTCGAGAAGGGGCTGACACCTGGGGCCGCGCGCTACGGTCTCGGGGTCTGGCGGCGCGTGGCGTCCCGGCCGTGGGTTTATCGCCGGGTCGCGGGGCTCGCCAATTTCGGGCTGAAGCTCATGGCCTGGGGCGGCCCGCGGCTCACCTGGATGCCCTTTGGGGGCGGTTGGACACGCCACCGCGATTTCCCCGCCCCGCCGGTCGGCGGCACCTTCCAGGCACAGTGGAAGGGCCCCCGATGAGCGCGCGGGACCGCATCTTGGAGCGGGTGCGCCGGGCGACAGAGGGCCGCGGCGATCCGGCGGCAGCGACCGAGCGGCTCGCGTCCCGCGCGCAGACGGCCCCGACCCCGGCCATGGCGCTCAGCGACGGCCTGGACCGGACCGAGCGCTTCGTCGAGATGGCCGTTGCGGCGGCCGCGACGCTCTCGCGCATCGACGGCCCCGACGCGCTCCCCCATGCGCTCGCCGAGGAGCTCCGCGCGCGCAATCTCGCGCCCAGCATCCGCTGCGGCACCGACCCGCTCTTCGACCGCGATTGGGGCGGCCTGGAGGTCTCTCGCGGGCCCGGGCGGCTCCAGGAGCCGGCGACGCTCTCGCGCGCCCTGCTCGGCTCGGCCGAGACCGGGACGGTGCTGCTGACCTCTGGGGCGGAGAACCCGGTTACGCTGACATTTCTCGGAGAGACCCATTTCGTCGCGCTTTCAGAGGCGGATATCTGCGGGGGCTATGAGGAAATGTGGGGCCGGTTGCGGGCCACCGGCCTCGACCCGCGCACGGTCAATCTGGTGACCGGGCCGTCGCGATCGGCGGATATCGGGCAGACGCTCCAATTGGGCGCCCATGGCCCTGTCGCGCTGCACATCTTCCTGATGCCCTGAGAGAGGCTTGACGGTCTGCCCCCCGCACGGGAAGGGGGTTAGCGCCACAGCCGATGGAGTGCCCCATGCCCGCCCCCGCCTTCGACCGAAAGATCAAGATCGCGCCGTCGATCCTCGCGGCCGATTTTGCTGCCCTGGGGGCGGAGTGCCGGGCGGCCGAGGCGGCCGGCGGCGACTGGATCCATGTCGATGTGATGGACGGGCATTTCGTGCCGAACATTTCGCTGGGCCCGGCGATCTGCAACGCGATCCGGCCACACATCCAGGGTGTGATGGACGTGCATCTCATGATCGCGCCGGCCGATCCTTACCTCGCCGCGTTTGCTGATGCGGGGGCGGATGTGATCACGGTCCATCTCGAGGCGGGGCCGCATATCCATCGCTCGCTCCAGGCGATCCGCGGCCTCGGGGCCAAGGCGGGGCTCGCGCTCAACCCGGGCACGCCGGCAGAGGCGGTCGAACCCCTGCTCGACCAGATCGATCTGATCTGCGTGATGACGGTCAACCCGGGCTTTGGCGGGCAGGGTTTCATCGAGGCCTGCCTGCCGAAGATTGCCCGGCTGCGCGAGATGGTGGAGGGCCGCGACGTCCATATCGAGATCGACGGCGGTGTTACGCCGCACACCGCCGGTAACGCAGCGGCGATGGGGGGCGATGTTCTGGTGGCGGGCTCGGCGGTGTTCTCCGCAGGGGCGGCCGGTTATGCCGAGCGGATCGCTGCGATCAGGGCCGCCGCGCAGGACGCCGCTTGAGCCTGGCCCCCCTAGCCCTTCAGCCTGGACCCCCTTAGCCCTTCGTGGTTCAGCGCGTGATCTGGGAGTACTTCGCCCCTTCGAGGCTCGCGCCGATCAACAGCCCGTCTGCGCCGAATACGAAGGCCACCACGGGTGCGTTGAATTCCGTGGTCGAGGAACCCACCGCAGCACCGCCATCGAGGATGGTAACTTCCGCATCGACGCCGGCCTCCCAGCCGTCCGACGCCCGGAATGCGGCCAGTGCCTCCGGCGTCAGGAACACCAGCGCGTGCGAACTCTCCTGCAGTCCCGCCTGCAACCCGACCGACGCGGATGCGACCGAGTAATAGGCGACGGGCTGAAGGCGTTCGGTTCCCGTGGGCAAGAGCAGCGATCCCTCGCCATAGGCGGCGCCGAGGATGAAGCCGCCTTTGACGACCCGCGGCATCATGAGGACCCCCCGGGAGCGATCGATCAGATCCGCCACGCCCGGCACCGCAGCGCGCAACTCGGCGAGCGCAAGCGAAACCCGGGCGTCGATCGTCTCGCGTTCGGCCGCGGGCGCCTTTGACACGAGGCTGGCCGCGAGCAGGACCGTTATGAGGCCGAGCGCAATGAGGATTTGCCGGGAGGCGTTATGGGTTGCTGAGCTCGGAACGGGCATGGGGCGGGCTCCTGCGCTTGCGTTTGGGCTTCTGCGCGTCGACACTACATCAGACCCCGAGTGGGTGCGACATTTAAGGGAGGTCTGGCGATGCGCGCCGTCGAAATCGACCCGTCGATCAACGTGCTTGGCGGGCTTTTGGAGCCCTGTAGCCACGACCCCGTGACCGGCTTTTTCCGCAACGGCTGCTGTGACACCAACGCCATGGACCGTGGCAGCCACACGGTTTGCGCCGTCATGACCCGTGAGTTCCTCGCGTTTTCCAAGCGGATGGGCAACGACTTGTCTACCCCGCGTCCGGAGTTCGCGTTCCCGGGACTTAAGCCGGGCGACCGGTGGTGCCTTTGCGCAGCGCGGTTCAACGAAGCCTATGAGGCGGGCGTTGCACCGCGGGTCGACCTAGCCGCGACCCACCGCCGTGCGCTCGACATCGTCCCGCTCGGGGCGCTCAAGGCGTTGGCCTTAGAGGCGCAAAGTTAAGCTCCATGGCACAGGCCGGGCGCGCTGACACAGCGGGTGCTCGGGCGCAGAGGTCAAAGGCCGGGTGGGGCAGCGTCGCGATTGCGCTCGCGCTCACAGGCCTTGCACTCTGCGCGCGCGCCTGGCCTGTCGTCGGTGCGGATGTCCTGCCGCGTGGCGATTTCGCCGCCGATCTCCTGCTCGCCGACGCGATCTCCCGCGGCGAGCCGTTGCTCACCGGCCATTATTCACGCTTCGGCTTTAATCACCCCGGCCCCGGGTTTTTCTACCTGTCCTGGCCCCTCGCGGAACTCGGACGTGCCGCGGGGCTGTCCGCCAGCGGGGCCTGGCACCTCGCCGCGGTTTTGGTGAATGCGGGTTTCGCCGTGCTCCTAGCTTGGATCGCCACGCGGCTCGAAGGGATCCGCCCCACGGCGGCGGTCTTGGCGCTCGGGGCGGCGGCGGCGGCGCTTGCCTTCGGGATCGGTGCCGGGTCGGTCTGGATGCCCGACCGCATCGTCCTGCCCTTCGCCTGCCTCATGCTCGCGCTTATCGGTGCCGCGCGGGGGGAGCTGAGCCTGTTGATCGTGGCGGCCGGGCTGACCGGGCTCCTTGTTCACGGCTACATCCTCATGGTTGCGGTGGCGGTCCCGCTCTGGCTCGGTGTGGCGGCCTATGCGCTGAGCCGACAGGCGTTTCGTGATCGCCGGGCCGCCTTCAAGGCCGCGGGGGTTTCGCTGCTTATCGCAGGGCTTTTGGCCTTGCCGATCCTCCTCGAGGCACTCCTCACCACGCCGTCTAATTTCGGTCGCATCCTCGATGCCACCGGTGCTTTCGACGAGCGGGCGGCCCCGAGCGCGGTACTTGCCTTCTTGGCCAATGCCGCTGGCCACGGCCTGCCCTGGGGGCTTGCGTTTGCGGTGCCGCTGGTGCTGTGCGCTCCGCGGGTTGCGACGGCGTCCTGGTCTGCGCTGGCCCTCTTGGCCGCCGTCGCAGGGCTTGTGTTCGCGGTCTTCACCCTGTTTCCAGGGCGCCTCCAGCTCTTCAGCGCGGCCTTTCTGAAAGGCGTCGTGATCGCTGGGGTGGTGCCGTTCGTCATCGTGGCCCTGAGCAGAGCCGAAGCCCGCTTGTCCGGATGGTTCGCGGGCCTTTTGTGGCCTGGGCTCGCCGCTGCCGCACTGCTGGCGCTCGCGCTTTCTCCGCAACCGGCGCCCGTCCCAACAGACCCCACCGCGCGGTTGGTTGCGGAGGTCGCTGCCCGGCTGGACGCAGACCGGCCGGAGGCCATCGGTACGGCGGAGCGCCCGCTCGTGATCGCGGCCCGGCCACGCGCCTGGGTCGAGACGGTGGCGCTCGTCCATGCGCTGGAGCGTCGCGGCATCCCGGTCTGTCAGAACATCCGCCACGTTCTCTTCCCGGCGCGCAACACCTGTCCCGATCGGGCGCCCACGGTCCGGCTCTTGCGCGCGGACGCCTGCTCGGAGACGCCCTGCGACCTCGTCGCCGGCGACCATGGCATCCGCTTCCTGCCTGTGCGCGACGGCGCGGCTCAGTAGAGCCAGCGGCTTGCGATCCGGAGAAGCTCGCCGATCGCCTCGGCGCCGCCGATGATCTTCTTGGCCTTGTCGCCCATCTCTGCGGCGTCGTCGATCACCTGCTTCAGCCGCGCCGCTTTCTGCGCCTCGCGGAAGACCGCAGCCTTCGCCTCGCCCGTGGCCGGCGCATCGTCGCGCGCCGCATGGGTCTTCGCCGCGGTGTCCGCGTCCTCCTCGATCTCCCGCTTGAGCGTTCCTTGCGTTCTGGGCGACCATTCTTCGCGAAACCGCTGGAGCACCCCCACCGTCTCGCCGTCGAGCTGCATCCGGGCGGTGGCCAGGGTCTCCGCGGCGGCGGCGATCCCGGGATTGCGGTCGCGGATCAGGATGACGAGGCCGTCGAGGCGCCGGTCGAGCAGCCGCAGCGGGCGGTTGTCGAGGTCCTGCGGCAGCA
>JBHJGY010000039.1:0-31105 GCA_050331335.1 Pikeienuella sp. | reverse complement strand
GTACGGCCGCCTCGCCGGGCGCCGGCGTTGCAGGGACGGGCGCGCTCTCAGTTGTCTCGTCGCGCGCCCCCCCCTCGGCGGGCGCGGGTGTCTCGGGCGTTACCCCCTCGGCGGGCGCGGGTGTCTCCGGCGTTACCCCCTCGGCGGGCGCGGGTGTCTCGGGCGCCACCCCCTCGGTCGCCGCCCCATCCTTGGGCGCCGGCTCGGGCTTTGCCGGCGCCCGCGGGGTTTTCGGCCGCTCGCCACGCTCCCCCTGGAAGCCCAGCCCGTTCATGATCTCGGCGAACTGCTCCAGGGTGCAGCCGGTGATCGAGAGCATGTCTGGCGTCGCCTCGAACCCTGCCTTTGCATCCATCGGCCGGATCATGTCGGCGAGCCGCTCGAGCATGTCGATCCGCACGGCCCGGGTCCCGCAGAGCTTGTAGCCCGCCTTGTCCCAGTAGCCTTGGGGCATGCCCTCGGATTTCGGCACCGTCACATGTCCCGGTGGCGGCGGCGATGGGATCTCGTCGAGCCCCTCGGTCAGCGCCCAGAGGAGCAGTCGCAGCTGAGTGGGCTTGGGCTTTAGGAGCAGCGGCAGAAAGATCGTGTGCTGGCCGAAGCGAACCCCGTGCTTGCGTAAAAGGGCGCGCTCCTCCTGGGCGAGCGCCTTCACATCCTCAGAGATCTGGCGCCGGGGGATGACGCCCATTTGCTCCACCAGCTGAAACGCGACGCCGCGCGCGAGGCCGGTGACCGTCTCGTCATCGCGCATCGCAATCAGCGGCTCGAATTGCTGGGCGATGCGGCGCTGCACCCAATGCATCAAGCGCCGCTCGATCTTCTCGACAACGGCTGGCTCGACGGTGTCGTCGACGAAAGCCTTTGCGCGCGGCGCAAGCAGTTCGTCCCCCTTGACCAGCTTGCCTACCGCGGCCTCGTCCCAGACAAGCCCGCCCTGTTCGGTCATGCTTATTGCCGTGTCGGGCGCGAGATAGAGCCGGTCTGCCCGGCGCGCGAATTCCCCCTGGAGCGCGCCCAGAGAGGCCGAGCGCAAGGTCTTGATCTCATCCGGCGTTGCAGTTTCGTCCACCGTAAAGCAGAAGCCGTCGATCCGGCCCAAATACTCGCCCTCGACGGTGACCTCGCCCTTGTCGTTCACCTCGGCCACGAGCCGCTCCTTCTGCTTCAGCCGCCGCATCAGCACGCTCGTGCGCCGGTCGACAAATCTCTGCGTCAGGCGGGCATGAAGCGCGTCCGACAGCCGGTCCTCGACCGCGCGGGTCGTGGCCTGCCACTCCGGCGCATCCTCGACCCAAGCGACGCGATTGGCGACATAGGTCCAGGTCCGGATATAGGCGAGCCGCTTGGCCAACGCATCGATGTCACCGTCGGTGCGGTCGATGCGCCGGACCTGCCCTGCGATCCAGTCGGAAGGTATACAGCCCGAAGGCCCTAGCAGGAACCGGTAAATGCGGCCGACCAGCGCAGTGTGGTCGGTGTTCGCCACCTTGCGAAAATCGGGCACCTGACAGACGTCCCACAACAGACGGACCCGGTCGGGGCGGTTGGCGACGGCGCGGATCTCCCTGTCCTCCCACAGCCCGCGGAGGGTGGCCTGGTCCTCGGCCTCACGGGCGCGGGCGAGGTCGGGGCTTTCAGGGGCGGTCTCTAGAGAGCGCAGAAGCCCGGGGACAGAGCCGAAATCGAGCCGGCTGTTGCGCCACATCAGCCGTGCGATCGGCTTGAAGCGGTGCGCTTCGATGGCGTCGACGATTTCGGGTTCGATCGGCGGCGCCTCGCCGGTCACCCCGAAGGTTCCGTCGCGGATATGGCGCCCGGCGCGGCCTGCGATTTGAGCGAGCTCGTTGGCCTGGAGCCGGCGCACCTGATGGCCGTCGAATTTCGAGAGCCCGGCGAAAGCGATGTGGTCGATGTCGAGATTGAGCCCCATGCCGATGGCGTCGGTGGCCACGAGATAATCCACATCCCCTTGCTGGTAGAGCGCGACCTGGGCGTTGCGGGTCCGGGGACTGAGTGCTCCCATCACCACCGCCGCGCCGCCGCGCTGACGGCGAATCAATTCTGCGATCGCATAGACCTGATCGATGGAGAAGGCGACGACGGCCGAACGCGGCTTCAGCCGGGAAATCTTCTTTTGTCCCGCGTAAGTAAGTGTGGAGAACCGCTCGCGCCCGGTGAACCGCGCTTTCGGCACGAGATTGGCGATGCGGGGGCGGGCGGCGTCCGAGCCGAGGAACAGCGTCTCATAGCGCCCGCGGGCATTGAGCACCCGGTCGGTGAAGACATGGCCCCGCTCGGGGTCGGCGCACATCTGAACCTCGTCGATGGCGACGAAATCCACCATCCGATCCAGCGGCATCGCCTCGACGGTGCAGATGAAATATCGGGCGGTTTTGGGGAGGATCTTCTCCTCGCCAGTGATCAGCGCCACCGACCCAGGGCCGCGCAGATCGACAACCTTGTCATAGACCTCGCGGGCAAGAAGGCGCAGCGGCAGGCCGATGATGCCGTCGGCCCGGGCGAGCATCCGCTCGATTGCATAATGGGTCTTGCCGGTGTTGGTGGGGCCGAGGACGGCGGTGACGGTCTGCTCGGCCTCTGGCGCCGGCGCGGCCAGGCTCATTGTGGCCTCCCTGTTGCGCCCCCTTCGTCTAGACGTCGGGCCGGGCGCACATCAAGAGGTGATCGCGTGCTGAGTGCTTCGGTCGGTGTCCGTAGGTGGGCAACAGAGAGCTCGCCGGTCGAGATCGCGCCTGAGCGCCCTGCTCGCGGCCCTGGGGTGGGGTCGTGCCGTTGCCGCCCCGCTGTCAGAGGTCGCGGCCCCGAACATCCGGCTCCAGCCGCGAGACTGCCTCTTTCGCCCCCTCGAGATTGGGATGGATCTCCAAAGCGCGCTGGAAGACCCGGTAGGCCTCGGCATCCTGCTCCAATCGGTCGAGAATGATCCCGAGCCCTGCCATCGCTCCGAAATGGCGCGGTTCGAGCACGAGCGTGCGTTGGATGTCGGCGACCGACTGCGCATAATTTTCCATCAGGAAATGGACGGTGGCGCGGCGGTTCCAACCTTCGGCGAAATCGGGCGCCAGTCGCACGAGATCGTCGAGAAACAGAAGGGCTGTGTCGTAGTCCCGCTCCCGCATCGCTTTGGTGCCGCGCGAGAGAAGGAAGGTCATGGTTGGCGAGTCGGAGCGTGCCAAGACCGCCATGATCTGCTGCTGAAGGGGCTCCCACTCGTGCTCCCCGGCCGTCGCGAGCGCGGCGAACAGCGCATCGAGGGACGCGGCACGGTCCTCGAAATCCGGCTCGTCAGGAGCCTGGAGCGGCTCCGGCGGCGCCGGGATGATCACCGGCGGCTCGGGGTCCGGCGGGGCGAATTGCGCGGCCGCGGGCCCGGTGGCCACGGTCACCGCGATGCAGACTGAGAGGACAGCTTTGCTCATTGCCACAGTATATGTGGGCCGATAGGGGGAAACAAAGGGCTGGATGGTGGGATTGCCGTCCTGCCCGGTGGATCACCTAAGCCGGGGGAGGCCGAGATGAGCGAAGATTTCGATAAGGCGGTTGAAAAAGTGCGTGCGCTACTCGAGGGCCAAGAGCTCGAAGGCAGCTTCCGCTTCGAGATTGCGGAGGAGGGCGTCATCATGATTCGCGATGGCGCGGTCAGCACCGAGGACGGCGAGGCCGAGGTGACCGTGCGCTCCGATCTCGAGACCTTTCGCGGGATGTTCGGCGGCGAATTGTCGGCAACCACGGCTTTCATGACCGGACGGGTCGAGGTCGAGGGGGATGTCGGCGTCGCCATGCGCCTCTCTGCGCTGCTGGAATGAGCCGACTGAACTGGGCGGAGCCGCTGGCGCCCGGTGCTGTTCGGCCTGACGCCGTGCTTGCGCTGGTGGCCGAGGATGGCCGGCGGTTGCGCGGAGCGCTGTGGAAGGGAGGCGGGCGCGGATTGGCTGTGCTCTTGCCGGGCCGGGCGGAATTTCTCGAGAAGACTGCGCTCTTCGCGACAAGGCTGGCGGCGCGGGGATTTGTCGTGGCGAGCCTGGACTGGCGGGGGCAGGGGCGCTCCGAGCGGGTTGTGGTGCCCGTCAGCAAGGGCCATGTCGGCGACTTCTCCGAGTATCTTTTGGATTTGAGGGCGCTGCTCACGGCGTCTGAGCTGGCGGAATTCGGCCCGCCGCGGCTTGTTGCTGGGCATTCGATGGGCGGTGCGATCGCCGCGCTCGCAACCGCGGAGGGCCTTGCGCGGGCGCCCCTTTTGCTTTCGGCGCCGATGTTTGGCATCCGTATCGCGCCGTTGCAGCGTCGCATCGCCCAAACCCTCGCTTGGATCGCCCACCAGGGCGGCCGAAGCGAGGCCTGGCCGCCGGTGAGCCGGGCGCGTGCGGCGCGCGCCTATCCCTTGCATGCGGCCTTTGAGGGGAATTTTCTCGTCGTCGATCGCGCCGTCTGGGACTGGATGCGCGACCTGATGCGTCGTGAGCCTGAGATCGCGATCGGCCTGCCGAGCCTCGGCTGGTTACTTGCGGCGGAACGGGCGATGCGCCGGGCGATGCGGCTCGGGCCGCTCGGGGTCCCTGGACTGGCGGTGATTGGCAGCATGGAGCGGGTCGTTTCGCCGCGGGCGCTCGCCGGGGCGGCGCGTCGCCTTGGCTTCGAGACTGTCGAGGTCGCGGGCGGGCGCCACGAGCCGCTGATCGATGTCGGCGCGGTCTCGGACCCGGCCTGGGCGGCTATCGATCGATTTCTCGCCCGGGAGGGTATTTGACCCATCGGCGGCGAGCTTGGGCTCAGGCGCCTCAGCTTCCGAGCAGCGCGAGCGCCTCCGAATGTACCCGAGGGTCACCGGCCGCAACGATTTTTCCCCCCCATCTGGGGTCGCCGCCCTGCCAGTCGGTCACGATCCCGCCTGCCGCGCGGACCAGGACCGCCGGTGCGGCGATATCGTAGGCTTGCAGACCCGCCTCGATCACCAAATCAATCTGCCCCATCGCCAGCAGCGCATAAGCGTAGCAATCCACTCCGTAACGGGTGAGGCGAACCGCCGCCTGCACCTTGGAAAAGGCGGCCTGGTCCGCGCCCCCGAAGAGACCGGGATCGGTTGTAAAGAGCGTGGCCGCACCGAGACCCGAGCAAGCCCGCACCGCGAGCTTGTGCCGCTGCCCGCCCGCCGTCGTCATCTCCGCCCGACTTGCGGTGTCGCCAATTACGCCAAGGAACCGTTCGCCAAGGGCGGGGTGGTCGACCACGCCGATCCGCCCCTGCGCTCCGTCGTCAAGCGCGATCAGCACGCCCCAGGTCGGAAGTCCGGAGATAAAGGCCCTGGTTCCGTCGATCGGATCGATGATCCAAGTCAGCCCGGACTGTCCAGACCGCGGCGCGTCTTCTTCGCCCAGAATGCCGTCTTCAGGGCGGAGCACCGTTGCGACCGCTCTGATCTCGGCCTCCGAGGCGCGGTCGGCCACCGTCACCGGGTCGAAACCGTCAGCAGCCTTGTTCTCGGCCGACAAAGTTCTGGTCCTGAAGTAGCTTCGCGCCGCGCGCCCGCCAGCATCCGCCATCCGGTGTGCCACGTCGACCAGATCGTCGAGGGCGACGCCTGAGAGTTTGCCGGCCGAACGGGAAATCTCGGCGGTCTTTTCATGATTTGCCATCGACGATCGGGTCCTCTCGCCTGCGCCCGATCGTCTCTCGCAACGGCCTTGGGCGGCGTCAAGCGCCCAAAGCCCCAGTGAGACGCATGCGTCTCAGGCCGCTTTGGCGCTCAGGACCTGGGCCAGGTCGAACAGACTTTTGCGCTGATGCTCGGGGATTGCATAATAAGCGCGGACGAGATCGAGCGCTTCTTTATCGGTGATCACGTCGCCCTGCAGGCCCGCGGTCTCGGCGGCTTCCGAGGTCAGGCCCTCGAAAAAGAACGACACCGACACTTCCAGCGCATCGGCAATATCCCAAAGCCGGGATGCTGAGACGCGGTTGGCGCCGGTCTCGTACTTCTGGATCTGCTGGAACTTGATGCCGACCTTGTTGGCAAGCTGCTGCTGCGTCATGCCGATCATCCAGCGACGCTGACGGACGCGCTGGCCGACATGCACATCCACGGGGTGAGCCAGTTGGGTCATTGGTTCTATCCTTATACGTTTTCTAGCTTTGTTATCTCGCCGCGAGCCGTCGCTCCCTGCCTCCGCCCGCGGTTGTGGAGAAGCAAGATGCGGGCCAAACTCGGATTAGAGATAACGTGCCGGTAATGGAGGGCGTAAAAGGCGACAAACCAGGGAATTGGCCGATATCCTGGGAGCAACTCCCGGTTTGGCCGAACCATCGCCGATGGCAGACAACCAGAGATTGCGCAAAATGCATAAACGGTGTGAGGCTTTTTGCATTCTGCAGTGCGAGTTGCAACCAATCCGGTTGTTGCGACGGTTCGGCACCCGCAAAAGGCGGCGAAATGCCCGCGAGAGGCGTCGCGCCGAACTGATGTGCAATCTAAGAATGCGCGACTAATCCAAGTCAGGCACTCGCTTTTTTCGCCTCACGCTTGCGTTCGTGGGGGTCTAGGAAGCGCTTGCGCAGCCGGATCGCTTTGGGCGTGACCTCGACGAGTTCATCATCGTCGATATACGCGATGGCCTCCTCTAGGTTGAAGCGTACCGGCGGGGTCAGCTTGACCGCATCGTCCTTACCCGACGCGCGGACATTGGTCAGCTGCTTGCCCTTCAGCGGGTTGACCTCGAGGTCGTTGTCGCGGCTGTGCTCGCCGATGATCATTCCCTGATAGACCTTCTCGCCGCCGCCGATAAAGAGCCGGCCCCGGTCCTCGAGGTTGAAGAGCGCATAAGGCACGCTGTCGCCCGCATCCATGGCGATCAGCACCCCCTTCTGACGCCCGGGGATCGGTCCTTTAAAGGGCGACCAGTCGTGGAAGACGCGGTTCAGCACGCCGGTTCCGCGGGTATCGGTGAGGAACTCGCCATGATAGCCGATCAGGCCGCGCGACGGCACATGCGCGACGATGCGGGTTTTGCCGGCGCCCGTCGCCCGCATCTCGGCGAGCTCGCCCTTGCGGGTCGAGAGCTTCTCCACCACCGTACCGGAGTATTCCTCATCAACATCGATGGTGACCTCCTCGATCGGCTCCAGCCGCTGGCCGCCCTCCTCGCGGAACACCACCCGCGGGCGCGAGATCGACAGCTCGAAACCCTCGCGGCGCATGTTCTCGATGAGCACGCCCATTTGAAGCTCGCCCCGGCCCGAGACCTCGAAAGCCTCCCCGCCGGGCGTGTCCTCGACCTTGATCGCGACATTGACCTCGGCCTCTTTCATGAGGCGATCGCGGATCACGCGAGATTGGACCTTGGTCCCGTCGCGCCCCGACAGCGGGCTGTCGTTGATGCCAAACGTGACAGTGATGGTCGGCGGGTCGATCGGCTGGGCGGGGATCGCCTCGGTGACGGAGGGATCGCAGATCGTGTCAGCCACGGTGGCTTTTGCCATGCCAGCGAGCGCGACAATGTCGCCCGCCTCGGCCACGTCGATCGGCTGGCGCGCGAGCCCACGGAACGCGAGCACCTTGGAGACGCGGAACCGCTCGATCTCAGCGCCGTCGCGCGAGAGGGCCCGGACGGTGGCGTTGGCCTCCAGGCGGCCAGCCTCCACGCGCCCCGTTAGGATGCGCCCAAGGAACGGATCGGCATCGAGGGTCGTTGCCAGCATGCGGAACGGTTCGCCCTTCGCCGCGATCTGCTTCGGCGCCGGTACATGTTTGACGATCAGCTCGAACAGAGGGGTGAGGTCCTGACGCGGGCCCTCGATCTCCCAGTCGGCCCAGCCGGACCGGCCCGACGCGTAAAGCGTCGGAAAGTCGAGCTGGTCCTCGTCTGCGCCGAGATTGGCAAAGAGGTCGAAGACCTCGTCATGGGCGCGGTCCGGCTCGGCATCGGGCTTGTCAATCTTGTTGAGCACCACGATGGGGCGCAAGCCGAGGGCAAGCGCCTTGGACGTCACGAATTTGGTCTGCGGCATCGGGCCTTCAGCGGCGTCCACCAGCAGCACAACCCCGTCCACCATCGACAAGATACGCTCGACCTCGCCCCCAAAATCGGCGTGGCCCGGTGTGTCGACGATGTTGATCCGCGTCTCGCCCCAAGTAACGGAGGTTGATTTCGCGAGGATCGTGATGCCGCGCTCACGTTCGAGGTCGTTGCTGTCCATCGCCCGTTCGGCAACCGCTTGGTTGTCGCGGAACGCCCCCGACTGTTTGAGGAGGGCGTCGACGAGGGTTGTCTTACCGTGGTCGACGTGGGCGATGATGGCGACGTTGCGCAGATCCATGGGGTTCCTCCGAGGGGCGGCTATCCGCGCCCCTATGGCACGCGGATCGCAACAAAAAGATGACGGCCCTGTTGCAGCTGCGGCCGCGCGCGCTTTGGATTAGGTGTATTGCTGCGCCGCGGCAAGGGGCGGTCACGCGGGCGCTGCGGCTCAGGGGGTCCAGAGTGCTGGCACCGTCCAAGGCGCGGGCACGTCGAGCCGGCCGGAGGGCACCGACGAGCCGCCGCCCAGCCCTTGCCAGGCGGAGGCCCAAGCATCCGGGATCGCCTGGGGCGGGGCGATCCGCGTCTCCTGGCGAAACCCGAAGCGGCCATAATAGCCAGGATCGCCAAGCACGAGGATCCGCCCTGGCCCAAAAGCCTCGATCAATGCGCGAACGAGTGCGCTTCCGAGGCCCTTTCCTTGGTTGTCGGGAGCGACCGCGACCGGGCCGAGCAGCGCCACGCGTCCGGCGTTACCGCAGACGCGGCAGGGGGTCAGCGCCGCATGGCCGATCACGCCGCCCCGCTCCCCGTCTTCGTCTAAGGGCGCGTCCACCACGCGTGCGCAGAGATCGGGCACTTCGCGGGCGAGGCGGTCGAGCAACCCGAGCAGATCCTCCTCCGGGAAGGCTGCTCGATAAAGCGCGCGAACCGCGTCCCGATCATCTGGTCGGTAGGGGCGGATCTTGGGCCCAGCCGCGCCCCCCATCATTTGAGCATCCTGGCTGCGAGCCAAACCGCCAGCCCCGCCACGACGACCAACAGCAGGCAGAAGACGGCAAAAGCCCAGGGCGCGTCGTCAAAGGGAATGCCCTCGAGGTTGACCCCGAGCAGCCCCGTCAGCGCGGTGATCGGCAGGAACACGACGGAGACCGCCGAAAGCGTCAGCATGATACGGCTGGTCCGTTCCATCACCGCCGACGACGCCTCCTCCGCCACAAGCTGAGCCCGCGCCCGCAGGGCCTCGAGATCCTCGGCGATCCGGGCGAAGGCCGCCGCCTCTGTCTTGAGCCGCCGTCGCGGGCCGAACCAGTCTGGCTTCATCCGAGCAAGCGCCTCCAACGCCTTCGCCTGCGGCGCGATGTAGCGCAAAAGCTGGATCGCGTCTTGTCGCGCATCGATTAGCAGCGCCCGCTCATGGCGCGAGAGCCCGCCTTCGACCCGGACCGTCCGCCGTTCCAGCGCGCCGATGTCCCGCTCCAACGCATCGAGCACCGGTTCGACTTCTGAGCGCAGCACTTCGACGAGGCGGGTGACGAAATCTCCCGGGCTCTTCGGGCCGTGACCCTTGCGGACGGCCTCTATCATGCGGTCGATATGATGCAGACGGCGAAACTCGAGCGACAGGATCGCATCGCCCGATATCGCCAGCCGCAGCGAGATCATGTCCTCGGGTTCGGCGCCCTCGATCTGATTGATGCCGCGCAAGATCAACACGGTGCGGCCGTCGACCGTCAGCACCCGGGGCAAGGTATCGGGCTCCAGGAGGACATCGGCCAACTCTTCGGCCAACGCCAGGTCTCGGCGCAACACCGCTTCCGTGCGCGCCGACAACTTGATGTGGGTCCAACGCCAAGGGGCCGTGACCGGCCCGAGCTCGACATCGACGACAGGCTGACCGCGGTCTTCTGGGAACGGTACACCCGACGCCGCGCCCACCTCTTTCGCCCCGCCGCTCAGGCCGCCTCCGCAGCCGCATTGACCCGGGCGACCCAGTCTCGCGTCCAGGCGACGGCCGCGGCCACCTGGTCGCGGTGCCGCGCTGTCAGCTCGAGATTGGCCACCGTGGGTCCGGCAAAGGGCAGCGCTGCCAGGCGCTCCCAAGGCAGGCTGCCGCGCCCTGGCGGCAAATGCAAATCGCCCAGGCCGAACAAGATCGTCTCCGAGCGAGAGAACGGGCTGAAGGTCTTCGGCAGGCCGAAGCTGTCATGGATGTGGAGATGCCGCGTGACCTGTGCGAGCTCGTTAAGCTCGGCCATCGCATCGAAGCCCCGCTCCGCCGCATTGAGAAAGACATGGGAAAAATCGATGGTGGCGCGGACAAAAGGATCGTCGATGCGCCGGATCTGCTGTGCGAGCTCCGAGGGTGAGGCGGTCCACTGCTCCAGCCGTCCAAAGAGGGTCTCGACGGCGAAGATGCAGCCGGCATCCCTGGCCACCGGTGCGATCTCCGAAAGGGCCTCGGCCTCCATCGCCAAAAGCGCGGCCCGCTGCTCGATGCTCACGATGGGCAAGAGGCCCGCATGATGCACCTGTGCCGTCGCGCCGAGCGCATGCGAAACCTCCAGGCAAGCCCGCGCCGCAGACTTCTGCAGGTCGAGATGGCGGATATCCGCGAAATTCGACATCACAGGGCCGTGCACTGTGTAGGCAAACGGCCGATCCGCGCAAACTCGCCGGAGCTCCGCGAGTCGGTCGGCATAGATCCGGGCGCCACCCACGACCTCGAAATTCGACAGCGCCAGCTCTACGGAGTCGATCCCGAGCGTCTCGAACCAATCGAGGGTTTCCCCGAGCTCGCGCAAGGTGGGTGCGAAATCCGCCGTGCTCAGGCCGATGCCGGAAAGGGCCGCCATGTCACGCTCCGTGCCGCCGCCCCAGAGGGCCGTTGCGCCGCACCCTGGGGCAAAACGCCGGCAGAGACAAGCATGGCGGCGGCGGTTAGGGCAGGGGGCCGGAATGCGCGGGAGAGGGAGAACGGCGATGCTGGCCATGCGGGCACATGCGGGCGCGGATCGGCTCAGCGCCGATGAGGTGCCGGAACCGGTCCCGGGGCCGGGCGAGTTGTTGATCCGGGTCGCTGCCGCTGGCGTTAATTTCGCCGACACCCTGATGGTGGCGGGCCGGTACCAGGAACAGCCGGAGAAGCCCTTCGCCCCGGGCATTGAGGTTTCGGGAACCGTGGAGGCCCTCGGCCTCGGCACCGATGGCCCGCCGATCGGCACCCGTGTCGCCGCGATGGTCGGTCATGGCGGCTTCGCCGAGGCGGCCGTGGCGCGCGCGGCAGCGTGCGTGCCGGTGCCTGACGCCATGTCCGATGCCGAGGCGGCCGTGCTGCAGGTGGCGTTCGGAACCTCCCATGTCGCGTTGGATCATCGCGCGCGGCTGCGGCCGGGCGAGCGGCTCTTAGTGACCGGTGCTGCGGGCGGGGTGGGCCTTGCGGCGATCGAGGTCGGGCGGCTCATGGGCGCTGAGGTGATCGCCGCCGCGCGGGGGTCGGAGCGGCTCGCCGCGGCACAGGCGGCGGGTGCGGCCCATCTCGTCGATGTCGCGCGTGCCGACTTGCGGGGCGCGGTGAAGGCGCTCGGCGGGGCTGATGTGGTCATCGACCCGGTCGGCGGAGATACGTGGGTGGCCGCGCTGCGATCGGCCAATCCGGAGGCGCGTTTGCTGCCCATCGGCTTTGCTTCTGGCGAGGTGCCACAGATTCCCGCTAATATCCTACTGGTAAAAAACCTCACGGTGATCGGATTTTCCTTAGGAGGGTATTACCGTTTTGCGCCGGACGTATTGGCTTCCTCGTTCCGGCAACTGATTGCCTGGCAGTCGGCCGGGGCGCTCAAGCCCCAGGTTGTGCACGAGTTGCCGCTCACCGACGCCGAAAGCGCGCTCGATCTGCTGCGCACCCGCGCGGCGACGGGCAAGATCGTTTTGCGGCCGTCCGCTCCGATCTAGGCGCCGGTCCTTAGCTCCGCCGTCGCCAGAGGTCGCTCTGGACCTGCGGCGCCAACGAACGCGGCGCTGCCCCGCCGACGCGCCCTCAGGCTGCGGCCACGGAGAGGCGCCCCGAATAGGCCAGACGCAGCATCTCCGCGAGGCCGTCGACCGGGGCGCCGAGGGCCTTGCGCGCTCGGTAGAGAATGATCTGGGAGGAGGGCAACTCCGGCAGAGCACCCCCATGCAGAACCGGCTTGAGATAAGGGCTGATCGCCACCTTGAGCATCGCATGCACCGCCAGATCGGCGGACACGCTCGCCTCGACCGTCCGGGTGGCACGGGTGTTGACCGCGTCCTCCCAGGCGATGCCTGCGCCGTCGAGGGCCTTTTGCACCCAAGGCCGGAACAGACATTGACGTTCAAAGGCGATCCGCAGCGGCCGGTCTCGCCAGGCATGCCCGCCGGGTGCGCCGACCCAGACCAACGGCTCGACGGTCAGAACCTCGCCCCCCTCGCTCGGCGCTTCCTCCGTGGTCAAAATCAGCTCGAGTTCGGAGGCCGACAACATTTCCTTAAGACGCTTGGTGAAGGATGAAACCAGATGGATCTTCACCCTCGGAAATTCGCGGTCGAACTGGCGCAGCACGCGCGGGATATGCGGGTAGACGATGTCGGTCGGCACACCAAGCCGAACCTCGCCCTCGTAGGCGTCGTGCATCATCCGGCTGATGGCCTCGTCATTGACCGCGAGGATACGCCGCCCATAGCCGAGCAGTTGCTCGCCATGGGAGGTCAGCGTGACCCCGCGCCCCGCACGGTCGAGAAGCGGCAGCTGCAACATGTCCTCCAACCGCTTGATCTGCATCGATACCGCGGACTGCGTGAGATGGAGCTGCTGGGCCGCCCGCGTGACGCCACCGGTCTCCGCCACCGTCACGAAACTCCGAAGCGCGGTGAGATCCAGGTTGCGCATCACATCACTCCTTTTGATGGCTCTCATCCAAACAATTCATTTTCATGATGAGAGATCCGCGCCTATGTATCAACCCAGGTGATCCGAGAGAGCGGACTCATCAGAGAAGAAGATAGAGGACTTTAGCCATGCGTGCCATCGCAACCCTGATCGACACCGCCCTTCCGCGTGCGGCCCTGTCCGTGCCGGTTTCCGCTTGGCTCCAGGTGCGCCGCGAACGCCGCGCCCTCGCGGGCCTCACCTCTGACGAATTGGCCGATCTGGGGATCGACCGAGAGGCCGCCCGCGCGGAAGCCGCCCGACCGTTCTGGGATTTGCCAAACCGCTAAGCCTCAGGCGAGCGGATATTCCGCGAGCCGCTCATAGACCGAGCCTTCCCGGCGCAGATACGAGCGGAAGAGGGCAAAAGCCGCGATCTGTGCGGGGGCGGTGCGGAGCGCGGCCCGTGCCGCGATAAACTCCTCAAGGGCCCCCGGCTTCTCGCTGGTGGCTCCCTTAGCGAAGCGGGCGAGGGTGATGTGCGGGCGAAACCGCTCGCGCTTCAACGCCACCCCAGCTTCGTGGGCTTTGCGCTGCACCGCACCTGCAAGCAAGCTGAGGCCGTCATTGGGACGCACGCGGGCATGGAGCGCGCGCGGCGGGTCGCCGGAGATGCCAAGTCCGTCGACCGCGATCGAAAAGGCTTGGGCTTTGATCTCCGTAAGCCCGTGATGGACCTCCTCGATCACCGGCTCTTGGTGCTCGCCGAGAAAGGCCAGGGTCAGGTGTAACGCATCCGGCTCGACCGCGCGCCCCACCGGCAGCCCAGCCTGAACCGCCACGAGCCGCGCCGTTAGGCTCTCCGGCAACATCAGCGCCACGAAGGCCCGGATCATCCCTCGCTCCGTTTTTCGTTCGTAACCCGCATCGGCGACGCTTGAACCTGGGCCTTGCAGGGCCAATATACCTGAGCGAAGTGGACTGGTATGCCCGGGCCGCTCCCAATGCGACTTGAAACATCGAAAGGTGCGAGATGGCAAACTTCAACTACGCGCGCGACCATCGGATCGACCGCGCTCAAGCCGCCGAGATCGACGCTGGGCTGCGCGCTCATTTCACCAAGGTCTATGCCCTCATGGGCGGCGCGATGATCATCACCGCGCTCGTTGCCTATGTGTTCGGTCAGGACCTTAAAGCGCTCACGAGCGGGCAGGAGACCGCCCTGATCCCGGCCGGTGTTCTGACCGCGATCTTCGCGTCGCCGTTGCGCTGGGTCGTCATGCTGGCGCCGCTGGCCGTGGTGTTCTTCTTCAGCTTCCGCCTGCACAAAATGTCGGCCTCGACGGCGAACACCGTCTTCTGGGCCTTTGCGGCGCTGATGGGTCTGTCGATCTCGTCGATCTTCGCGATTTACACCGGCGTTTCCATCGCGCAGACCTTCCTCGCGACCGCCGCCGGTTTCGCCGCGATGTCGCTTTACGGCTACACCACCGAGAAAGATCTCTCGTCCTGGGGGCGGTTCCTGTTTATGGGCGTGATCGGCCTGATCGTGGCGTCGCTGCTGAACATCTTCCTCGAGAGCTCGGCGTTGCAATTCGCGATCTCGCTCCTTGGCGTTCTGATCTTCGCGGGCCTCACCGCCTATGACACGCAGAACATCAAAGTGACCTATCTCGAGATGCGCATGAGCCCCGAGGGTCAGGCCTGGCTCGAGCATGCCGCGATCTCGGGTGCGCTGTCGCTCTACTTGAACTTCCTGAACATGTTCATGTTCCTGCTCCAGTTCATGGGCGCGACCGAAGAGTGAAGCTCGCAGCTGGAGCTACACTGTAATCGAGACAGAGGGGGTCGGGGCATGTGCGCCGGCCCCTTTCATTTTGCGGTCCGAGGGCGGCACAGAAACACTGCGGCTCAGACGGGTCGTGATTGGGCCTGCGGCAGCAACCGGTCGACCAGCATTTCGTAGCGCACCCCGATCATGCTGGCCCGTCGATAGAACATCACGAGCTCGCGCCAGGGTTGTACCGCGCGCCCCAGACCGGTAAGTGCGACGACGATCGTACCCACATCGCTCTGACCTTTGATCACGTAATAGCCGCCCAAAAGCAGGATCGTCGCTGAGCCGAGGCCGCTCAAGAGGTTCATCAGGAACTTGGTCGACAGCTTTATGCGATAGATGCCGCGGCGCGCTTCAAAGATCTCCCCAAACGCGCCGATCACGCGCGCTTCGGTTGCCCCCGCGGGATCACCTGCGATCAGGTCCGTCCCGGTGCGGAGTGCCGCAACCCGGCGCTTCACCCGAAGATTGATCTGCGGCTGGGTGAGAACGGCGATGAGCCCCTGGGGGATGACGACAAGCGCGGTGATCAGGCCCAACACCCAACTCTGCGCGGCGATGTAGGCGAGCACCGTCAGCAACGTTCCGACCCGCACGAGGGGTGTCGCGACTGCCTCGCCGGCGAAGCGGCCGAGCTCCTCCGCCTCCGACGAAACCATGGTCGCGAGCGTCCCGCCCTGGAGCCCTGTGTCGTCGGCCGGTTGGGCGGCCGCGGTGCGGTAGATGCGCTCGCGCACCAAACGAATCGTCGCCTCGCCGAGCATCGCGCTTCGATACTCGACAGCAAATTTGAGCCCGGCCGACAGCGCCGTTACCGCAACGAAGCCGAGGGCGAGCCAAACCAGCGTGGACACCGCGCCGAGGTCGACGAGGTGATTGATGATGTCTTTTTGGAGTTCGAGTGGAGCCGCCGCCAACCCGGAGAGTAGGATCGACAACACGATAAGCAGCACTTGCTTGCGTGCCGTGACCTTCCACAGGGCCCGGTAGAGTGCGGTCATCCGCATCAGATCATCGCAGGGCCGCCCCAGTTCGGCAATCAGGCCTCTTGCCGAGGGTGCGGCCGCAGATCACTTGATCTTGCCTTCTTTAAACTCGACATGTTTGCGTGCGACCGGATCATACTTGCGGACGACCATCTTGTCGGTCATGGTGCGCGAGTTCTTCTTGGTCACGTAGAAGAACCCAGTGCCGGCCGTCGAATTCAGCCGGATCTTGATGGTGGTTGGTTTCGCCATGGGTGCTCTCCTGCGCCGGAGCAGCGCGACGCCGCAGTCCAGCAAAATGTCGAGCCGCGTAGGTGGCCGATTGCGCCGTGGAAGTCAAGGGCAGCTGCTCAAGCCCGTGGCGCTGCCCGAAGCCGGGCCAGGGCGAGCGCCGCATAGGCAAGCGCGGGGACCGCAGCCGCGATCAGCAGCCCATGGGGCGGCACCGCATCCATCGCGGGCCCAAGGACCGCGGGCGCGAGCAATGCGCCCGTGCCATAGCCCAAGATCACCGCTGCGTTCGCCTCTGCCAGCCGATGCCCCGAGTAGCGCGCGCCGAGTTCAACCAGCGGCAGGGCGTAGAGCGCGACCGCGACGCCACCCCAAAGCAGCCCGCAGAGCAAGATGCCCGGCAGCCAGGGCGCCATGGCAATCATCGCCAATGCCGCCGCTGCCGCGACCAGCGCCGCCACCAGAAGCAGCCGACGTCGGTCCGCCCGGTCCGCGATCCAACCGATCGGCAGCGAGGTGACCACGGCGCCCGCCGCGAAACTCGCAAGCACCAATGCGCCTTCTGCCTCGGTGAGCCCGGCCCGAACCCCCCAAACCGGCAAGAGCCCTGTCGCGCCGAACTCGATGAAACCAAAGAGCACCACGGCCCACAGCACGCTCGGGTCGGTCACGAAGAACTTCAGGGTGGCCCCGGGCCGCGGCGGTGCCTCGGCGCCGGCGCGCGGGGCGGTGTCGAGGCCCCACAGGATCGGCAAGAGCCCCGCCAAGAGCACACCCGCCATCACCAGGAACGGCAGCGCCCCGTCGATCCCCGTGGCGGCGATGAGCACCGGGCCCAACATGAAGGTTACCGACAAGCTCACCGTGTACAGCGCGACCCGCGGCCCCCGTCGACCCTCCGGTGCCGCGGCTACGATCCAATACTCCGAGGCGAAAAACAGCGCCGTCGCGCAAACCCCTTGCAGCACCCGGAGCCCAGTCCACCAGCCGTAATCGTGCCAGGCGGCCATCGCGAGCACGATTCCGACGAGCCCCAGTGCCGCGCCAACGATCAGCGGCCCGATCCCGATATGTGCCATCACTCGGGGCAAGATCGGCGCACATACCACGATGGCCAACGCCGCAGCGGTTGTGTTGAGTCCGATCGCTGTGCCTGAGGCGCCCATGCGTTCCAGGAGCAACCCCAACAGCGGGTAGCTCATCGAGATCGCCAAACCGAAGACGGCGATCGCCGCAATGGGTGCCGCAGCGGAGCGCCACTCGGTTAGGTGCGCGACAGGACGCGGCCAGCGGGTTGCCATCGGGTCAGAGCCCCGACAGGAAAGATCGCCCTGCCTCATGATGAAAGAAAGGCGCCGGCCGTGGCACCGTGGGCTCGGCCAGCCGGGCGGCGACCTCAGAGAGCACCACCTCGGTGATGAAGGGCAGATCAAGCGTCTGTGCGTGTGCGAGGCTCACCCATGCGAGATGGGACAGTTCGCCCGAGGCGCCGGAGAAGTCGTCGAGATCACCTCGCAGTCCATCGGCCCCGACCAGGAAGAACCGCGCGTCGAAGCGGCGCGGCCGTCCGGGCGGCGTGATCGCCCGAAAGACCAACCTCAAGCGATCTGCTGCCGGGCGGTGACCGGCGGCGAAGAAGCGTTGCCAGGATCCAGCCGGCACGTCTGGCGCAGGGGCCTCGGCCGCCTGCGCCAATGCCAGCCCGGTTTCCTCCCAAAGCTCGCGGATCGCAGCCATCGCAAGCGCATGCGCCAGGCCCGGCGGTGCCGAGGTCTCGAGCCCGCGCCGCACCGCTGGGTGGAGCGGATGGGGCGTGGGCACCGCTGCGTCGCCGACCTCGACGCCACCGCCGGGGAAGACGAACTTCGACGGCATGAAGGCCGCAGCGCGCCCGCGCTGACCCATCAGAAGGCGCGGCTCCGCGCCGTCCTCGCGCAGCAGGATTACCGTTGCGGCATCGCGGATTTGCGGCTCGGGGGCGGTGGCGCCTGTCTTGGTCTCGGCCATGAATAGATACCCGGTTGACCCGGATTTCCGCCGGGCATCCCATTAGCCCCGAGCCCAAGTGCGCTGTCCAGCCTAGCGCCGGCGGTCCAAAGCTCAGGAGAGACGGGAAAACCCGTGCATCCGCCAGGCCCACTGCATTGCGACCACACACCCTTTGATCCGGGGCAGCAGCCAAAGGCTGAGACCGACGGTCAACGCCGGCCAGATCGCCCAATGCACCCAAAGCGCCGGTCGCCAAGTTGTCTCGATCGTCACGAGCAGGAACGCGAGAACATGGCCGACAACCAGGATCGTCAGCCAAGCGGGTAGATCGTCGGACCGATGATGGTGCAGTTCCTCCCCACAAGAAGGACAGGCACTGCGCACCCTTAGATAACCGCTCATCATCGGACCGCCGCCGCAATTGGGGCAGCGGCGCCGCCAACCTCGCGCGAGCGCTGGCGCCAGCGGACGGTCGTCTTCTTCAAAATCGATTTCCAAGCGACGTCCTCCGCAACATGTCGGATCCTTAGTCCAGGCTTGCGGTTGAGTCCGCCCCGCAGTCTGGCGCGCGGCAGCATGACGCGCGATCCGTCCGCGCTCAGCGACGGAACCGGGCATTCGTTGCGTAAGAGCAGGCAGCAGGCGGAAGTATTATGAGCAAAACGATGAACCAGGCTGAACTGCGCCGGACCGATGCGGGCCGCGGGGAGAACGGGCGGTGCCATGCGCTCGGTGGGGTCTTGGTGAGGGCCGTTGCGCTTGCCCCGCGCTTACGGGCAAAGTCCGGCGGGCAATGAAGGCGGCGGCGCTTGCTGCAGCGCCGGCCGAGGCCAACCCGCCGCGCCGCAATGGCGGGGCCCCGGCGGGCCGCCTCGGGCGAAAGGGAGGAGCGATGACCCTGCGGGCGTCTTCGGCAGGCCCGGCCGGGTCGGATAGCAGCGATGCAGCTACCGACCCCCAGGCAGCGTTGCTGGCCCGTTTCGCCGACGGCGATCAGGCGGCCGCGCGGGCGCTGACGGAGGCGTTGTTACCCGCGGTGGTGGCCCAGGCTTGGCGGTTGCTCGGCGACCGAGCGGATGCGGAGGATGTGGCCCAGGAGGCGATGCTGCGGCTTTGGCGACAAGCACCGAGCTGGCGGTATGGCGAGGCGCGGGTTTCGACCTGGCTTTACAGGGTCACGCGGAATCTCTGCATCGACCGGATTCGTCGGCGCCGACCGGGTGCTGCGTTGGAAGACGTTGCGGAGCCGCAGGATCCGGCGCCCTCGGTGCTCGCACGGTTGGCCGAGACCGAGCGGGCGAGGGCGCTCGCCGCGGCGATCGGCGCCTTGCCGGAGCGCCAGCGCCGCGCGGTGGTGCTGCGCCATTTCGACGGGTTGGGCAACCCTGAGATCGCCGAGCGTCTCGACTGTTCGGTGGAGGCGGTGGAAAGTCTGCTCGCGCGCGCCCGGCGCAGTCTGAGCAAGACGGTCACGGAGATGGAAAGGAAGGAGTCTGATGGCTGAGGAGCGTTGTGTGGACATCGACGGCGACCTCGCCGAGCTCGCGGCGGCAGCTCGGCGGGCCGCCCCCAGGCCAAGCGAGGAGCTGGTGGCCAGGGTCCTGGCCGATGCTGCTGAGGTTGCCGCAGAGCGCCCGACGGCGGCCCCGACTGCCCAGCCCGTGCCGACCGGTGGATGGGCGCTGTGGCGGCGGCTCACCGGCCCGAGGCTTGGGCCTGGCCTGGCGGCGCTGACTATGGTGCTCTGCCTCGCGACCGGGGTCGGCGTGGGCTATACCGGCCCGAGTGCGGCGCAGGTGCGGATGGCGGCGCTGGCAATGGACGATCCGATCTTAGGGCTGGGGCTCGGGCTGGGGCTTGGGCCCGCCGCAGGCCCGGACGCCCAAGACGGTCCTGTGGATTTTTAAGGGGAGGACGATGAGCGCGAATGGGATCGACCGCGGGGACGCGTCCAGCCGCGGCGGGCGCTGCCCCGCATGGCTGACGATCGCCTTGGTGCTGTCGCTCGGCGCAAATCTTCTGGTCGGCGGCATCTATATCGGCGAGCGATTGCGCAGCGCCGAAGAGGCCGCCGCGCGCCAACCCTTCGCCGAGCGGATCGCCAGCTATCTGCCGGAGGCGCGACGTTCCGAGGTGATCGCTTTCCTGAATGAGGGCAGCCAGGATCCCGAAGCCAGGTTTGTCGCGATATCCGACGCGACCAGGGCGGCCGCTGAGACGCTGACCGCGGAGCCCTTCGATCCAGACGCCTTGGACGCTGCTTTGGCACGCAGGATGCAAGTCTTTGCGGCTCGGTTTGAGCGCCGCCAAGATCGGCTTGTCGACTTGGCCGCAATGCTGACGCCGCAAGAGCGCGCACTGCTCGCCGAGGGCCTGACAGCGCGGAATGAGGCTTGGATCGCGCGGCGCCGCGCCAAGGAGAGCAGGTGACCGGCGCGCCCGATGCCGCGGAGATGGCGCAGGGCGCTGGCAGCGCACCCCGATGGGCCTGGCTTAAGCCCGCTACGCAGCTGACAAGGTCACCATATTGCGGCCCGCGGCTTTCGAGCCATAAAGCGCGGCATCGGCGCGGCCGATAAGATCCACGCTGCTCTCGCCGGGACGATGCATCGCCAAGCCAATCGACACCGTGATCGCAATCGGCGCGGCTGCGCCCGGTACATGGAAGGGCGGTGTCTCCACCGCATGCCGAACCCGCTCGGCCACCCGCGCCGCATGTTCAGGTAAGATATCCGGCATCACGACCAGAAACTCCTCCCCGCCGATACGGCTTATGAGGTCCGCGGGCCGGAAATTCGCCGCAAGCCGTCGCGCCAACTCGACCAGCACCGCATCTCCGGCAGCGTGCCCATAGCGGTCGTTCACCCGCTTGAAACGGTCCAAATCGAGCACCATCGCGGCGAGGCTGAGCCGACCGCCGCCGCCACGCGCGAGCAAGCCGTCGATATGGGCATCGGCATAGCGGCGGTTGTAAAGTCCGGTGAGCGGGTCTGTCGCGGCCATGACCAAACCGTCCTGCACGGATTGCCGGAGCTGATCGGAGTAATGCTTGCGCCGAAGCTGGACGCGCAGCCTTGCGGCAAGCTCGGCCTGGTCGAGCGGCAGGATCAGATGGTCTGCGATCCCCATATCGAGCGCGAAGTCCGGCCCATCCCGCTGATCCGGCGAGAACATCACCACCATCGCCGCCTGCCGCGTCTTGGGCCGGCCCCGGAGGCTGGAGGCCACCCGCAGCGGGTCACCGTCGGCAAGGCGTGGGCCGATCACGAAGGCGTCGAAATCTTGACCCGACATCAGAGCGCGCAACTGGTCGGCGCCCTCCGCCCGCACGACCTTCGCCTTGAGGCTGGCCCCGAGACCGCGGCAGATCGCTTCGCCGAGGGTCGCGTCATCGGTGACGACCACGACGCTGGCCTCCGTGAAGTCCGGCTCGGCCGCGCCCGCGCAGGTCCCGTGCAGCCCGAGCTCCCGGGAGGTCTCTGCCCGCAATCGGAGCTCGTCGACCATCATCTTCATCCGGGTTAGCGACGAGACCCGGCTGAGCAGCGCGGTCTCATCGAAGGGCTTGCTGAGAAAATCGTCGGCCCCGCATTCGAGGCCTCGGACACGATCTGCCTGGCCGGCCAAGGAGGAGAGCATCAGCACCGGAATATGCGCCGTCCTCGGATCGTTCTTCAGCCGTAAGCAGGTCTCGAACCCGTCGATCCCCGGCATCATCACGTCCAACAGGATCAGATCCGGCTCCTCGGTAATGGCAAGTTCGATCCCGCTTTCCCCGGTCGCCGCTTCGATCACGTCGTAATATGCCGTCGCGAGCTTAACCCGGGCGATCAGGCGGCTCGAGGATGCATCGTCGATGATAAGGATCCGTCCGGGCACCGATCAGCCCTCCTGCAAACGAATCGCGCCACCATCGGACGCCGCCCATCGCCCGCCCGCCGCCCGTGTGACCTCGGTGCTGGAGTTCAGCGCGGCGTCGATCGCCGCCAGCAGCTCAGACGGCCGCACGGGTTTCGGCAGATATGCGGCGCAGCCAAGCGCGAGCACCCGTGCCTCCGTGCTCTGTGTGACGATCGCAGACACCGCGAGAACAGGCATGCCATCGAAGCTGCCATCGGCCCGAATTCGCGACAGAATCTCGAAGCCGGACAGCCCCGGCAGATCGAGATCGAGCAGCACGAGATCGGGCCGCTCCTGCTCCACTGCGGCGAGCCCCGCGGTCCCGTCCGCTGCCTCGACCACCCGAAAGCCGGCCATATCGAGAACATGGGCGAACAGGCGACGGTTGAGCGCGTTGTCCTCCACGACAAGGATACGTCTCGGCATCGACCTCTCCTAAGCTCGCGCGGTGGCCTCGCTGGCACTTACCGATCGGAGCCACTATGACGAGCGAAGGCTTAAGAATTGTTTGCTGCGGGGAGGCACCCATGGCCATGACGCGCGCCGCGGCCGAGGCGCTCGCCCTTGACGCTGCCGCTTGGCTCGCCGAACGGCCCGACGAGCTCGCGGGCTTTCTCATCGCCAGCGGTGCGAAGCCGGCGGATCTCAGGGCGCGGCTTTTGGAGCCGGTTTTCCTCGGCTTCCTGCTCGACCATCTGCTGGCCGATGAGACGCGCGCCCGCGGGGTTGCCGAGCATCTTGGCCTCGCCACGGATCGCCTGCTCGCGGCTCGCGCTGCACTGCCGGGCGGTGACGCGCCGCACTGGACCTGAGCCATGGCACCGCGACCGAACACAGCCCTCGAGGCAAAGATCGACCGGCATGTGCTCGCGCAACTGAAGGCGGTGCCACTTGCGCCGGATCGCCCGCTGATCGTGGTGGATTGCGATGAAGTGATGGTCGCGTTGGCCAGCCATCTTGGGCGGTTTGTCGCCGGCCTCGGCATCGAGATGCGGCTTGAGCGGTATCAGCTGGAGGGCGCGTTTCGCGACCCCGAGACCGGCCGGCGGCTCGACTTCCAGGAAGCGCTTGGCTTGATCCACCGCTTCTTCAGCGAGGAGACCGAGCGGCAGGAGGCGATCGACGGGGCCGCGGCGGCGCTCTCCCGGCTCGCCGAGCGCGCCCAGATCGTGGTGCTCACCAATGTGCCGCGCCATGCGCGCGAGGCTCGGATCCGCAATCTCGACGCGCTCGGCATGGGCTATCCGCTTGTGGAGAACAGCGGCGGCAAGGGCAGGGCGCTGGCCTGGCTGGCCGAGCGCGTCGGCCCGACCCTGCCCACCGCCTTTATCGATGACAGCCCCGGCCAAATAGAAAGCGCGGCTCAGCGGGCGCCACGGGTCCGGCGGGTGCAATTCACCGGCGCCCCTGGGCTTGCGGGCCTGCTGCCCGCGGCGAAGGAGGCGGATCACCGGGTTGCCAGCTGGGCGGCGCTGGAGGCGCTGCTTGCCCGCCATCTCGGTTGAGCGCGCGGCAGGCTTGCGCACCGGTCGGGCTTGGGCGAACAAGGGGCATGGGGTTCCCGCCACATTTCCTCGATGCGCTCCGAGAGAGGCTGACGCTCTCCGACATCGTCGGCGGCAAGGTCACCTGGGATCGGCGGAAATCCGCTCCCGCGCGGGGCGACTGGTGGGCGCCATGCCCGTTCCATCAGGAGAAGACCGCCTCCTTCCATGTGGACGACCGCAAGGGCTTTTATCACTGCTTCGGCTGCAAAGCTTCGGGCGATGCGATCACCTTCGTAAAGGAGACGGAGAATCTCAGTTTCCCAGAGGCGGTCGAGCGGCTGGCGGCCCATGTGGGACTTGAGGTCCCGCGCAGCGCGGAGACACCGCAGGACCGGGCAAAGCGAGACCGGATCGGCCGCCTGGGCGAGGCGATGGAGGCGGCGGTGGCCGCGTTCGGGCGCGCCTTCCGGGCCGCCGGCGGGGCTGAGGCGCGGGGCTATGCGGCGCGGCGCGGGCTCACGGCGGCGACGCTCGAGCGGTTCGAGATCGGTTACGCGCCTGCGGCGCGGGGCTATCTTACGGATCTCTTCCGCGGCCGGGACAGCGTGGCCGAGGCGATCGAGGCGGGGCTGCTGATTGCCCCAGAGGACGGCGGCGCACCCTTCGACCGCTTTCGCGACAGGCTGATCTTTCCGATCCGCGACGCCAAGGGCCGCTGCATCGCCCTGGGCGGCCGGGCACTCGGTCAGGGCGCAAAGGCAAAATACCTCAACAGTCCGGAGACGCCGCTCTTTTCGAAGGGGCGCGTGCTCTACAATCACGGACCTGCGCGGGAGGCTGCAGGGAAGGCGGGGCGCGTGGTCGTCGCCGAAGGCTACATGGACGTGATCGCGCTCGCCCAAGCGGGGATCGATGAAGCCGTCGCGCCACTGGGGACCGCGGTTACCGTGGACCAGCTCAACCTTTTGTGGCGAATGGCGTCGGAGCCTGTCTTCGCATTAGACGGCGACACGGCAGGACTGCGGGCGGCGCATCGGGCGATCGACCTCGCCCTGCCGCTCCTGAGCCCGGGCCGGACCTGCCGCTTTTGTCTGATGCCAGCCGGACAGGACCCCGATGACCTCATAAAGGCGGAGGGTCGGGCCGGCATGGAGGCGGCGCTCGCAGCCGCCATCCCGCTGGACGAATTGCTTTGGCGCCGTGAGCTGGCCGAACATCCGCTCGATACGCCGGAACGTCGGGCTGCCCTCAAGCGCCGCCTGGAGGCAGCGGCGGCGAAGATTCAGGATCGGGACCTCGCGGACGGTTATCGCGACAATTTCCGGCAACGGCTGCGTCGGCATTTGTGGGAACTCGACCGGCCCGCCGCGCGCTCGGGCCGCGGCCCCTGGCGGGGGGCGGTCGCGCCGGGTCCGCTCGGGCCGACGAAGGCATCGCCGCTGGCACGCGACCCGGCGCCTGAGGCCGCGCAGCACGCCCGCGAGGCGACAATCCTGGCCATCGCGCTCGCCAATCCTGCGCCTGCAACCGAGCTCTTCGCCGATCTCGACGCGATGCCCGTCACCGACCCGCACCTCGAACCCGTTCGCAACCGGCTCCTTGCCGCCTTGGAGGCCGGGGAGTGCCCCGATCTGGACGCCGTCGATCCCGATGGCCTCGTGGGGACCGCGCGCTTGGCACATCCGCTGGCCCGAGCCGGGGCCGATCCCGGGCGGGTGCGTCTCGTTCTCGCTGAGGCGATCGCCCACCATGCGGCCAGGTGCAATCGGGCCGCCGAACTGGCCGAGGCCGCGGAGGACCTCGATACCGCGCAGGACGAGGGTTGGACCTGGCGTCTCCGGGAGGTCGGCAACCAGTGCGCGGCCGCTCAAGCCGCCGCGCTACGGGCCGAAGAGGCCGCCCGGGCGGCGACAAAGCGATCGCGCATTGCCGACCTTCTGGAAACCTATAGAAGGGGTCAGAAAAAAAAGCGGGGCGATCCCCCTTCGAATCACTGAGTCGCACCCTACTTCGGGGAACATCGGGGAAGTGTCGACCGACCACGAAGGGACTTTGCGCCCCGGCACAGCCGAGCTCCCAACCGGGGGGTGGTAGGACGGATCGTGCTGCCGCCCCGCGCTTGCTCTGAACGACGAGGAACAGATGGCGCCCAAGGACGAAGAGCAGACCGAGAGCGAAACCCCCGAAGCCGCTGGCCCGATGCTCGATATGAGCCAGGCGAGCGTCAAGAAGATGATCGCTAAGGCCAAGGCCAAGGGGTTTATCACCTATAACGAGCTGAACCGGGTTCTGCCGTCCGATCAATATTCCTCGGAGCAGATCGAGGATGTGATGGCGTTGCTCTCCGAGATGGGCGTCAACGTTGTCGAGGACGACGGCGCCGCTGAAGCCGAGCAGGAGCCGGAGGCGCAGGAGAGCCGCGAGGTCGCGCCCGTCCAGACCCAGGCAAGCGAGGGCGACCGAACAGATGACCCCGTGCGGATGTATCTGCGCGAGATGGGTACGGTCGAACTCCTTTCCCGCGAGGGCGAGATCGCGATCGCCAAACGAATCGAGGCAGGTCGCGCCACCATGATTGGCGGCCTATGCGAAAGTCCGCTCACCTTTCAGGCCATCACGATATGGCGCGACGAGTTGATCGAAGAGAAGATCCTGCTGCGCGACGTCATCGATCTGGAAACCACGTTCGGCGAAGCTTCCGAAGGCGATGAGATGGAGCAGATCTCGCCGGGCGAGCAGCCGCCAGAGGGCGACGCCGGCGAGGCCGACACGGAGACCGATGAGGTCGACGGCGAGCGGCAGATGCCCGAAGGTGCCGAGGGCGGTCCGGAAACGGATGACGACGACGGGCAGGCGAACCTCTCGCTCGCTGCGATGGAGGCCGAGCTCAAGCCTGCCGTTCTCGAGCGGCTCGACCAGATCGCCATGAATTACGAGCGCCTCCGCAAGTTGCAGGCCGAACGCATTGGCGCGGCTCTTTCCGCAGGCGAGAGCTTCTCGGCGGCGAAAGAACGGGATTACCAAAAGCTGCGCCGCGAGATGGTCGAGCAGGTCAACGCGCTGCATTTGCACAACAACCGGATCGAGGCGCTGGTCGATCAGATCTACGGGATCAATCGTCGGCTGATGACGCTCGAGGGCCAGCTGGTGAAGATGGCCGACCATTACCGGGTGAACCGCAAGCAGTTCATCGAGGCCTATCGCGGCCACGAGCTCGACCCCGACTGGACCGATCGTGTCGGCCGCCTCACCGGCAAGGGGTGGGCCAAGATGGTCGAGCGCGAGCGCGAGCGGATCGAGCAGATCCGCACCGAGATCGGCGAGATCGGTCAGCATGTCGGCATCGACATCCCGGAGTATCGCCGGATCGTCCAGACCGTGCAGAAGGGCGAGAAGGAAGCCCGCATCGCCAAGACCGAGATGGTCGAAGCCAACCTGCGCCTCGTGATCTCGATCGCCAAGAAGTACACCAATCGCGGGCTGCAATTCCTCGATCTGATCCAGGAAGGGAACATCGGCCTGATGAAGGCGGTGGACAAGTTCGAGTACCGCCGCGGATACAAATTCTCGACCTACGCGACTTGGTGGATCCGCCAGGCGATCACCCGGTCGATCGCCGACCAGGCACGCACGATCCGGATCCCCGTGCACATGATCGAAACGATCAACAAGCTCGTGCGCACGGGGCGTCAGATGCTCCACGAGATCGGCCGCGAGCCGACGCCCGAAGAACTGGCCGCGAAGCTCCAGATGCCGCTGGAGAAGGTCCGCAAGGTGATGAAGATCGCCAAGGAGCCGATCTCGCTCGAGACCCCGATCGGGGACGAGGAGGACAGCCAGCTCGGCGATTTCATTGAGGACAAGAACGCGGTCTTGCCGCTCGACAGCGCGATCCAGTCGAACCTGAAGGACACGACGACACGGATTCTGTCCTCGCTCACGCCACGTGAGGAGCGGGTGCTGCGCATGCGCTTCGGGATCGGGATGAACACTGACCACACGCTCGAGGAGGTCGGCCAGCAGTTCTCGGTCACCCGCGAGCGCATCCGCCAGATCGAGGCGAAAGCGCTGCGCAAACTCAAACACCCCTCCCGCTCGCGCCGGCTGCGGAGCTTCCTCGACAACTGAGCGGGCTCAGCGGCGGTCCGAGAGCCAGCCGGGCAGGGCGGCGATTGAGGGCAGGATCAGATCCGCGTGGGGCGCGAGGTCCGCCTCGGTCGCCGGCCCGGTCAGCACGCCGATTGCCAGCGCTCCCCCCGCACGAGCCATTTGCAGGTCGTGGAGGCTATCCCCGATCACGGCCGTCTCTTGCGGTGTGACCGCAACCCTCGAGCAAAAAGCCGCAAGCATTCCGGTACTCGGCTTGTGGCCGTAGCCGCTGTCATACCCCGCGACGAAATCGAAGGCTGCGAGTGCGCCGACCGCTGCGAGCTGCGCACGGGCCGCGGCTTCCCCGTCATGGGTTGCGACGCCGAGTTCGCGGCCCTGCGTCTTCAGCCCTGCGAGAAGCCCGGGCAGATCCGACACGGCTGGCACGAGGGTTTCGGGACCCGTCAGAGCCTCCGACAGTCCTGCGATCTGCTGCGCGACCTCGAGGGGCGAGGGCCCGCCCAGAAGCGGCGCCCAGAGCCGGGCGGTCTCATCGACAGCGCCAGCCACGATCGGCGAGCCTGGCAGGAAGCGCCGTGTGTCGGGGTCGTAGCCCCCGAGTTCTGCCATCCGGCGCGCAGCGTGCGGGTCTGGCGCCACCGCGTCGATGATCCTTGCGACAACCGCAGACCAGGTCGCGTCGAAGTCGAAGAGCGTGCCGTCCTTGTCGAACAGCAGCCCGCGAATGGGCCGGGGCATCCGCCGCTCTCCCATCGCGCGCTTAGCCGAAGAGGCCGAGGCTCTCCAGCTTGAGCATCACCTCATGGGCGCAATCGTCTGGGGTCACGGCAACGGTATTGACCCGAAGCTCGGGGGTCTCGGGCTCCTCATAGGGGTCGGAGATGCCGGTGAACTCTTTAATCTTGCCATCGCGGGCAAGTTTGTAGAGCCCCTTCCGGTCGCGCCTCTCGCACTCCTCCAGCGGGGTCGCCACATGGACCTCGACGAAGGCACCGTATTGCTCGATCAATTGGCGCACCGCCCGCCGCGTCGCCGCATAGGGGGCGATGGGGGCGCAGATCGCGATGCCGCCGTTCTTGGTGATCTCGGAGGCCACGAAGCCGATTCGACGGATGTTGATGTCGCGGTGCTCTTTCGAAAAACCGAGTTCGGAGGAGAGGTTTTTGCGGACGATGTCGCCGTCGAGCAGTGTCACGGGGCGGCCGCCGAGCTCCATCAGCTTGACCATGAGCGCGTTGGCGATGGTCGATTTGCCCGAACCAGAGAGCCCGGTGAAGAAAACCGTGAAGCCCTGTTGCGAGCGCGGGGGGCGGGTTTTGCGCAGCTCCGAGACGACCTCGGGGAAAGAGAACCAGTCGGGGATGTCGAGCCCGAGTTGCAGCCGGCGGCGCAGCTCGGTGCCGGAGATGTTCAGCACGGTCTCGCCTTCGGGCACCTCGTCGGCCGGAAAATACTGCGCCTTGTCCTGAACATAGACCATCTGCTTGAAGGGCACCATCTCGATGCCGATCTCCGCTTGGTGTTGTGCAACCATGTCCTGCGCGTCGTAGGGGCCATAGAAGTCATCGCCGGCGGAGTTTTTTCCCGGCCCGGCATGGTCGCGACCGACGATGAAGTGGGTGCAGCCGTGGTTCTTGCGAATGATCGCATGCCAGAGCGCCTCCCGCGGACCGGCCATGCGCATCGCGAGGTTCAGGAGCGATAGGTGGGTGGTCGCGGCAGGGTATTTGTCGAGAACCGCTTCGTAACAGCGCACGCGGGTAAAGTGGTCGATGTCACCGGGCTTGGTCATGCCGACGACCGGGTGGATCATCAGGTTGGCCTGCGCCTCCTTCGCCGCGCGGAAGGTTAGCTCCTGATGGGCGCGGTGGAGCGGATTGCGCGTCTGGAAGGCCACCACACGTCGCCAGCCGAGCTTACGAAAATAGGCGCGCAGCTCGTTGGGTGTGTCGCGACGGGCCTTGAAGTCATAATGCGTCGGCGGCTGGATGCCCGTGACAGGGCCGCCAAGATAGACCGCGCCCGCTTGGTTGTGGAGATAGTCGACCGCCGGATGGGCGATGTCGTCGGCACCGAACACCGCATCGGCCTCCGCCGCTTTATCGGGGGCCCATTTATCGCTGACCGAGAGGATCGCGAGGATCACTCCCTCCTGGTCGCGCAGCGCCACATCCTGTCCCGGCTCGATCTTCTCCGCGACCGCTTCGGAGACGTCGAGGGTTACCGGGATCGGCCAGATCTGCCCGTCCGCGAGGCGCATCTCGGTCAGCACGCGCTCATAATCCGTGCGCCCGAGGAAGCCTTTGAGCGGGTGAAATCCGCCGTTCATCAACAGTTCCAGATCGCAGATCTGCCGAGGCGTCAGATCGATCGAGAACAGCTCGGCGGCTTCCGCCTTGAGCTTCTTGGCGCTTTCGGCTGAAACGTAGAGTTCCGGTATCGGGGCGGTGTTAGGGTACATTCGGGCTTCCGGAGCTTGCAACTGACGTTACGTGGCCTTCTGGACCGTTGCGTGGGAAATGACAATAACCGGGGGAGATCGGCATGCTAGAGCATCATGATGCAGTGCAAAAACGCGACACCCTCCCCGCGCCTCCCCGTCTCCGCCTTTTTGATCACGCTCGACGAGGCCGAGCGGCTGCCGCGGGCCATCGCGTCGCTGGATTTTTGCGACGAGATCGTCGTGGTGGACTCGGGGTCCCGCGATGGAACTCAGGAAATAGCCCGGGCAGCAGGGGCGCGGGTCGTTCACCGCGACTGGGAAGGCTACGGACCGCAAAAGGCCCATGCGGAGCGGCTCTGTCGCAATGACTGGGTGCTGAACATCGACGCCGATGAATGGGTGACGCCGCAGCTCGCCGCGGAGCTCAAGACGCTCTTTGCCGAGAATGCGCCGCCCCCTGCGGCTTACCGGCTGCCGATCCTAACGGTCTATCCTGGCGATGAACGGCCCAGACCCTTCGCGGACGATTATCGGGTCGTGCGGTTCTACCACCGGGCCATAGGACGCTATCGAGCGCATCCTGTCTTTGATCGGGTCGAGGTGGTTGGCAGGGCGCGGCCGTTGCGCGGGCCGTTGTGGCATGCGCCCGTGCTCGACTGGGCGCATTTCGTCGCCAAGGAGAACCGATATACGAGCTTCCAGGCCGTGGCGGCGCGGCGCGACCGGCGTTGGCTTAGGCTCCGCCTGGTGGTCGAGTTTCCGTTAGCCTTTTTGAAGTTCTATTTTTTGCGGCGGCATGTGTTTGGCGGCAGCAAGGGCTTTGCTTTCGCGATGATCGCCGCGTTCGGACGATGGTTGCGGATCGCCAAGCTCCTCTCAGCGACCTCCGAGCCGCCGTCGCAGTCCGGAGCGGCCAAGCGAGCGTGACAATCAGATGACGAAGGGCCTTGACCTCGGTCGGGTGATTCCCATATAGCTCTTCATGCGACGCCGCTGGTGCCGCTCTTCCGGAATTGATGGCGGTACCGCCGGGGAAACCTGGGGTCGGCATCAGTTTCTGCTCTTTGAGGAAAGATAGAGACGAAGGGATATGTGGGCGGTTTGGTCTGTTTCGACGGACTGGATTGTTCGTATATCGGCATCCTAGGTTTTCGGACCGATGATGGATGTGTCAGCACGTCTCTGATGGGTTGGGCCG
>JBHJGY010000038.1:0-15061 GCA_050331335.1 Pikeienuella sp. | reverse complement strand
GGGAGGGGGCGGTGCGGGCCTGGTTGGACGCGAAGACCCTGTGGCATGCTTTTTGATCGGCGCCGCGCTTCTGGTGTTCTGCCACGTGAGCGGGGCGCGGGCCCTGTCGCGCCCCCGCCCACCCACCCGGGCGCTCCAGGGCCCGCGCTGCGCTTGGGACGAGGTCATGCTCAGAGCAGCTCCAGCAGGGGCCGGCGCTCGCGCTTGCGGCTGAGCTCGAACAGGCCCAGCGGGGTCCAACCGCCCAGGGTGGTCTCGATGGGATCGCCTCGGAACGCGGATTTCAGCGCCTGCTCGATCTTTGGGCGGTCGCGCTTGGGCAGCGGGGCGAAGTCGATGGCGATCTGCCCGCCGAGGCCGCGCAGGCGCAGCTGCCGGGGCAGCTCGCGGGCAGCCTCCAGATTGGCGGTGAGCGCATCGCCGCCCTGAAAGCCACCGCCGGTGTTGACATCCACCGCGACAAGCGCGGCGGTGGGTTCAATCTGGATCCAGCCGCCAGCGGGCAAGGGCGCAGACGGGTCGTTCAGGCGCTCGATCTCCTCCGAGACGCCATAATCCTCGAACAGGTCATCGCCGTCATGGCGCCGCAGCCGCGCATGGAGCGCCATCGAGGTCAGGCCCCGGTAGCAGGGACGCGCTGGCACAGAGCCGTCATCCTGGAGCGGCGCCAGCACTGCGAAGGCGTCGGGGTGGACGACGATCGCCTCCGGCACGGGCGACGTCCACTCCCGCAGCGCCGCATCCATGGACATCTTACGATCCAGCGGGCGGTCAAGCCTGCGGTCCGGCGCCTCGGCGTGGTTGCGGTCTTCGATGACCCGATGCAACTCAGCGATCAGCTCTTCGGCCGGCGCTCCCTCGGCAGCGGAGCGCAGGATGAACCCGCCGCCAAGGTGCGCCCCGGTCTCAAGCGCCGCCAGGGCCCGCGCGTCACCCTGTGGAGGCACCGCCGGGGTGCCTTGCCAGTCGGCCCCAGCGCCCGCGTCTTCTCCGCGCGCCGCTGCCAACTGAGCGATCTGATCCTCAAAGATCCCCTGCAGGCGGGCGCGCTCGTCGGGGTCCTTGATCTTGCGGGAGACGTTGATGCCTGGCGCGTCGGGGGTGTGGATCACCGTCCGGCCCTTGTAGAGAACCCGCGTGGTCACCGGCACGGCCTTGCCGGGCTCTGCATGGCCGACCACCTGGACGCGGCGCTGCGCGCCAGCACGCACCCCCTTCGCCTCGCGCAAGAATGCCATGCCCTCGCCCAGCTTCACGAAGGCCCCGCCGATCTTGGGCACGACCCGGTCGATCTTCGCCATCCAGATCTCGCCGGGGACAGGCGTCCGATCGCCGTTGCGCGGATCCAACAGCAAGTCCTCCAGCCGCCCATCTACGAGGAGCGCCGCCGCCGACGGGCGATCCTTTGGCATGTCGATCAGCAGCAGCCGCCCCTTCGCGCGGCCCCTCACGCGGCCTGACCCTCATAGGGGATCGGATAACCGGCGCCGGCGAGCAGCCCCGCCGTCTCGGTCAGCGGCAGGCCCACAACGGCGGTGTAACTGCCGTTGATCTCCGGCACGAAAGCGGCGGCGATCCCCTGGATCGCATAGCCGCCCGCCTTACCTGCCCACTCGCCCGAGCGGAGATAGGCAGAGATCTCCGCATCGGACAGCCGCTTCATCTTCACCCGGGTCTCGACCAGCCGCGTCCGGACCGCCCCCGACCCGATCAGGCAGATGGCGGTGGCAACCCGGTGCCGCCGTCCCGAAAGCAGAAGCAGAAACTCGGTCGCTTCGGCGGCGTCGCGGGGCTTGCCCAAGATCCGTCGGCCGACGGCGACAACCGTATCGGCAGCCAGCACCAGGGCGCCGCGGGCCGCGTCACGGCTGGCGACGGCCGCCGCCTTCTCTTGCGCCAGCCGCGCGGCATAGGCCCGCGGCAGCTCGCGACGCTGCGGGGTCTCGTCGATCTCGGCGGGGATGATCTGATCCGGGCGCACCCCGATCCGCGCCAACAGCTCAGAGCGCCGAGGCGACGCCGAGGCGAGAATAAGCGCCGGCGGCTGTGGATCCCGCCCTGGCGGGGGGGCCGCGGCGGCCGCGCCGCCGCCGGGCCGGGCGGGGTTCGACGCCCCGTCCGGTCCGATCCCCGACGCGCTCCGAGCGCTCACTTGAAGCGATAGGTGATGCGCCCCTTGGTCAGATCATAGGGCGTCATCTCCACCTGTACCTTGTCGCCGGCAAGCACGCGGATGCGGTTCTTGCGCATCTTGCCGGCGGTGTGGGCGATGATCTCGTGCCCGTTCTCGAGCTTGACCCGGAAGGTCGCGTTCGGGAGCAGTTCGGTCACGACGCCCGGAAACTCGAGTGTCTCTTCCTTAGTCATGGGCTCTCCATGGGTTGGACGGCGCGAAAAATGGGGGCTCGTCCTGCGGAAAGCAAGCCTCTACACCCCACGATCCGGCCGCCGGCAACGTCAACTCTGCCAAGTAAGGGCGCAAATCAGCGTGAAAAGCCGCCGCGCGGTCGGGTGGTCGGTGAGTACCTGTCCGGCCAGCGCGAGCTGCAGCTCCGCCGCAGCATCATCGTGGATGGCCTTGCGCTGCCCATCGATCACCGCGATCTCGGCGGCTGGGAGGCGCCGGACGCCGTCGAGATAGGCCGCCGTGACCGCTCGGTGCGCCTCGACCGCGGGCAGCAACGGCGCCGCCGGCAAGCTCAAGAGAACCGGCGGGCCTGCGGCTGGCGTGATATCCAGGCGGATCTCGAAGCGGGTCAACCCGACCCGCAAACCGTAGGGTCCGGGGGCAGCAGGCTCGATCAGCCGAAACCGGTTCTCCTCGGCCAAATCGAACAGCGCGACATCGACCTCTTGCTGGGCTTCAGGCGACAAAAGATACGTCGGTGCCGCGCTCAGTGCTGCCTCCGAGATCCGGTCGTTCTGCGAAAATGGCTCCGCTTGGATCACGTCTCGCCGCGCTCCAAGCGCCGGCCGACCGAGAGCGCATGAGCGTCTAACCCCTCTGCGCGTGCGAGCCGCATCGCAGACGGCCCGAGCGCCGCCAGTGCCGGCACGTCGAGCTGGGCTGTCGTCATGCGTTTGAGGAAGTCGAGCACCGAAAGCCCGGACGAAAACCGCGCCGAGCCTGCGGTGGGCAGCACGTGGTTGGGCCCGCCGACATAATCGCCGATCGCCTCCGGCGTGTGCCGACCCAGAAACACGGCACCCGCGTGGCGGATCTGGGCCAGGAGCGCGTCCGGTTCGGCCACACAAAGCTCCAGATGCTCGGGCGCGATGCGGTTTGCCAGAGCTGCGGCCTCGGCGAGATCCGCAACGGTGATCACCGCCCCGTAGTCGCGCCAACTTGCGCCGGCGATCTCGGCCCGGGCCAGGCGTTGCAGGGCGCGCGCAACCGCCTGCGCCACCGCTTTTCCGAGCGCATCGTCATCGGTGATCAGGATGGCTTGGGCGCGGGCGTCGTGCTCGGCCTGAGCGAGGAGATCCATCGCAATCCAGTCCGGGTCGTTGTCCGCATCCGCGATAACGAGAACCTCGGACGGCCCCGCGATCATGTCGATCCCCACCTTGCCGAAGACCTGACGCTTGGCCTCCGCCACATAGGCATTGCCGGGACCGGTGATCTTATCGACCGCGCGGATCGGCCCGGCCCCGTAGGCGAGCGCGCCGATCGCCTGGGCGCCGCCAATGCGAAAAACTTGGTCGACCCCCGCAACCCGGGCAGCGGCCAACACCATCGGGTTGACCTGCCCGTCCGGCGTCGGCGCGCAAACCACGAGCCGCCCGACCCCTGCCACCTTGGCCGGGATCGCGTTCATCAGCAGCGAAGACGGGTAGGAAGCGAGGCCGCCCGGCACATAGAGTCCCGCGGCATCGACCGGCCCCCAGCGCCATCCCAGGCGCGCGCCCGCCGCGTCGGTCCAGTCGGCATCCTGCGGCATTTGCCGTTCGTGATAAGTCCTGATCCTGGCCGCTGCGAACTCAAGGGCGGCCCGGTCTTCCGGCTGGAGCCCGGCAAGGGCCGCGTCGAGCGCCGCCGGCGGAACCTCAAGCGTTTCGGCGGTTGCATCCCAGCGATCGAAGCTCCTGGTCCGCTCGACCACGGCAGCGATGCCTCTGGTCCGCAAGTCCGCCAGAATCTCGGCGACCGCCTCGCGGACATCGTCCCCGGCGGCCCGCTCGTCCGACAACAACCGGGCGAAGCGCGCCTCGAAATCCGGTGCGTCCGTGGCGAGCATTTCTGGCATTTGGCGGGTCCCTCTCGGCGCAGTTTGGGGTTGCCTACAGGCCTGCGGGCGCGGCGGCAAGCGCCTCGCCAAGGCCGCTGGGCTCGGTTATGGAGGCGTCGAACCGACCGGGAGGATGCAATGAGCAGCAAGATCACCGACCATCCCGCACTGGCCGAGACCTTCCGAAAGCTCGCGCTGGAGGCGGGAGCCCAGATCATGGAGGTTTATGCCCGGGCGGAGGAGATGGCGGTCGCCGAGAAGGCCGATGCGAGCCCCGTGACCGAGGCCGACCTCGCCGCAGATCGGGTGATATCTGCGGGTCTCGCTGCTGCCTTTCCGGAGGTCCCGGCTGTGACTGAGGAGCAGGCGGACAGCCATCGGGCGGTCTCCGGCCCGTTCTTCCTGGTAGACCCGCTCGACGGCACGAAGGAGTTCGTCCAGCGCCGAGGTGATTTCACCGTGAATATCGCGCTCATCGAGAACGGGAACCCTGTTGCCGGCGTGGTGTATGCGCCGGCGAAGGGGCGGCTGTTTCTCGGCATCGGTGGCCGCGCGACCGAGGCGCGGGTGATGGATGGCGCCCTGGTCTCGGGGTCGGAACGCCCGCTTGCCGTGGCGGCACCGAGCGCGGCCGGCTTGAGGGTCGTCGCGTCGAAATCCCATCGCGACGCGGCCACCGATGCCTACATCGCCCGCTACCCGGTCGCCGACTTCCTCTCCGCCGGCTCGTCGCTCAAATTCTGCCTCCTCGCCGCAGGGGAGGCCGATCTCTATCCCCGCCTGGGGCCGACGATGGAATGGGACACCGCCGCGGGCCATGCGGTGCTCGCAGCGGCCGGCGGAGAGGTCGTGCGCTTCGAAGATCACGAACCCTTCACCTATGGCAAACCCGCTTATCGCAACGGCTTTTTCATCGCCCGTGTCCCCGGGGTCGCACTGGCGGCCCCCGATGCCGCGCAATGACCACCGCGCTTCTGATCCCGGCACGCTTTGCCTCGACCCGGTTTCCGGGCAAGCCACTGGCGCCGCTCGTTGGCGCCACCGGCGTGTCGAAAACGCTGATCCACAGGACCTGGGAGGCTGCCTGCGCCGTGCCGGGGATCGACCACCGCTATGTCGTTACCGATGATACCCGAATCGTCGAAGAGGCCGCGCGGATCGGCGCGCCGGTTTTGATGACCTCACCGGAAGCCCGTAATGGCACCGAGCGCTGCGCCGAAGCCGCCGCGATGCTCGCACAGCCCCTCGAGATCATCGTCAACCTCCAGGGCGACGCACCGCTCACACCGCCAGGCTTCGTCACCGCCCTGATTGCTGCGATGCGGGCGAACCCGGACTGTGCCGTCGCCACGCCTGTGTTGCGCTGCGACCGCGACTCCCTCGCCCGATTTCGCGCCGACAACAAGGCCGGGCGCGCCGGGGCGACCACCGCGGTGTTCGACGCACGGGGGCGGGCGCTCTATTTTTCCAAAGCGGTGGTGCCGTTCCTGCCGGATGACCCGGCGCCGGGAGCGGAGGTGCCGGTGTTTCACCATGTTGGCGTTTACGCTTATCGGCCGTCAGCGCTCGCGGTTTATGTCTCGACCCCGCCGGGGCGCCTTGAAACGATCGAAGGGCTGGAGCAATTGCGCTTCCTCGAAGCGGGCATTTCGGTCACCTGCGTGGAAGTTGCGGCACCCGATGCGGTTTTTTGGGAGCTCAACACGCCTGAAGATACCCAACGGATCGAGGCTGCGCTTATGGCCTCGGGCCGGATTTAGCCTGAGGAAACGCGCCGGCCGATCGATCGAACCCCCGAGCCTTCGTCATTTCTTCACCATTTGCGTTAAGACTGTGGCCGCAAGCGCACCAATGCGGCGACCATCCGTGCGAATTTGTGCAGTGTGTCATCAATCTGCCAGATTCTTATGTAAGTTGCGGTTACAAGACGGAAATGCGACAGGAGAGGTCGATATGGCCCGACAGATCACGAAAGCCATCTTCCCCGTAGCCGGGCTCGGAACGCGCTTCCTCCCTGCGACCAAGGCAATGCCGAAGGAGATGCTCACACTTGTCGACCGCCCGTTGATCCAATACGCGATTGATGAGGCTCGGGCCGCCGGGATCGAGGAGTGCATCTTCGTGACCGCACGGGGCAAGAGCGCGCTCGAGGACTACTTCGATGCCGCGCCAAGCCTCGAGACTCAATTGCGGCTGAAGGGAAAAACCGCGCTTCTCGAGGAGGTTCAGTCAACCACCATGCCCTCGGGCGCCATTGCCTATATCCGTCAGCAGGAAGCGCTGGGACTCGGCCATGCGGTCTGGTGCGCCCGCCGGCTGATCGGCGACGAGCCTTTCGCGGTAATCCTGCCCGACGATGTCATCGACGGCCCGGTGCCGTGCCTCAAGCAGATGGTCGAGGCTTATCACGCCGCGGACATGACCGGCTGCATGGTAGCCGCAATGGATGTCGCGCCCCAGGAGACCAAGAACTATGGCGTGCTCGACATCGCCGAGGACCGCGGCCAGATCGTCTCGGCGAAAGGCTTGGTGGAGAAACCCGCACCGGCCGAGGCGCCGTCGCGCACCGCGGTGATCGGGCGCTACATCCTCACGCCGGAGGTTATGGACAGCCTCAGCCAAATGAAACGCGGCGCCGGCAACGAGATCCAGCTGACCGACGCAATCGCCGACCAGGTCGCCTCGGGGCGCAACGTCGTCGGCTTCCGGTTCGCCGGCGAGCGCTTCGACTGCGGCTCCAAGGCCGGATACCTTCGGGCAACCGTGGCCTTCGCGCTTAACCGTCCTGATCTCGGGGCGGATTTCGCCGCCTTCCTGGACGGGGTGATGCGGGCCCGGCTGGCGGCTGAGTGATCCCTTGGCGCGGGTGCTCGTGACCGGCGGCGCCGGCTATGTCGGTGCCCATGCCTGTCGGGCGCTCGCGGCCGCAGGCCATGTTCCCATAACCTTCGACAACCTCTCCACCGGGTGGCGCCAAGCCGTGCGCTTCGGCCCTCTGGTCGAGGGCGATCTCCTTGATCCCACATCCCTCGATGCCGCTTTCAGCGCCCAGGCACCCGATGCAGTGATGCATTTCGCGGCCTTCTCCAATGTGGGAGAGTCGGTCGCGGCGCCGGAACGCTACTGGCGCAACAATTTCGCGGGCTCGCTCACACTGCTGGAGGCGATGCAGCGCCATGGTGTCGATCGCCTCGTCTTCTCCTCCACCTGCGCGGTCTACGGTGCCGCCCGCGGCGCGGTCCTCACCGAGACCGACCCGCGCGCGCCGATCAACCCCTATGGCCGCAGCAAGCTGGCCGTCGAGCACATGATCGGCGATTTCGGTGCGGCGCATGGCCTGCGGTCTGTCATCTTCCGCTATTTCAATGCCGCCGGGGCTGAGCCGGCGAGCGGCATCGGCGAGCACCACGTCCCGGAGACCCATCTGATCCCGCTGGTCCTCGATGCGGTCTCAGGCCGCCGCGCCAATATCACGGTCTTCGGAACCGACTATGACACGCCCGACGGTACCTGCATCCGCGACTACATCCACGTCTCTGACCTGGCCGAAGCGCATCTGCTTGGCCTCGAGCACCTGCTGGCGGGCGGCGAGAGCCTCGCGCTCAACCTCGGCTCGGGCACCGGACATTCCGTGAGGGCCGTGATCGAGACGGCGGCCGAGGTGACCGGCGGTCCCGTGCCCGCGGTCGACGGGCCGCGCAGGCCCGGGGATCCACCCCGGCTCGTCTCGGGCTCGGCGCAAGCGGCGGCGGCGCTCGGCTGGCGCTGCACACGGTCAGACTTATGGCGCATGATCGCCGACGCTTGGGCTTGGCATCAAACGGGAGGCTATCGGGGCTAGGCCAGGGCACGGCAGTCGGAGGCGCCGCGTCGGGCGGAGCACAGCTTGGCAAGGTCTCGCCCGCGGCGCGCATCACCCTCTGGTCTCGGTGGCCGGCGCTGCAGGCCCGGTGGCCACTGTGGGCCTCGGTTCGCAACCCGCCGCGGGCGTAACTTGCGCCAAGCCGGCCCACGGCGGACGCGGCGCCTGCGCCAACGCCGCCCCCCAAGCGCGCCTGCGCCGGGACGCGCGCGCCGCAGGCTCAGAAGGTCTGGTCGTAAGCGCCCACGGTCGGCTCGGTTCGGATCACAGCGTCAAGCGCCTCGAAGATGGCGCGCAGCTCATCGGCGGAGCGGGGGCTCTCACAGACCACGACGAGATTGGGGGTGTTGGACGAGGCCCGGACCAGCGCCCAAGCCCCTCCCGCCAACATCACCCGGGCGCCATTCACCGTCACGACCTTCTCGATCGCGAGACCGCCAAGCTCCTCGCCCGCCGCAGCCATCGCCTCGAGCCGCGCCTGCAGCCGCTCGATCACCGCGTATTTCGCCTCATCGGCGCAAGCCGGCGACATCGTCGGCGTTGAAAAGGTCACCGGCAGCGCCCGGCGCAGTTCGGAGAGGCTGGCACCGGGGTTGCGGTCCATCAGCTTAACGATCTCGACCGCCACACGCAGCCCGCAGTCATAGCCCCGCCCGATCGGCGGCGCGAAAAAGTAGTGGCCGGATTTCTCGAACCCCGCGAGGGCCCCGATCTCCTTCACGCGCCGCTTCATGTGGGAGTGCCCGGTCTTCCAATAATCGGCTTTGGCGCCGGCCGCGATCAACTCCGGGTCCGAGGCAAAGAGCCCCGTCGATTTCACATCCGCCACGAAAGTCGCGCCCGGGTGGAGTTTCACCAGGTCGCGGGCGAGGATCACCCCCATCTTATCGGCAAAGATCTCCTCGCCCTCGTCGTCGACCACCCCGCATCGGTCGCCATCGCCGTCGAACCCGAGCGCCAGATCCGCCCCGCTCTCACCGACCGCCCGAGCCATGTCGTGGAGCATCTCCATCGCTTCTGGGTTGGCGTTGTAGTTGGGGAAGGTGAAGTCGGGCTCGGTGTGCAGCGCCACGACCTCGCATCCGATCCGCTCCAACACCTCAGGCGCGATCCAGCCCGCGGTGCCATTGCCGGTCGCGCAAATCACCTTCAGCGGCCGCGAAAGGCGGAAATCGCCGACGAGATCCGCAATGTAGCGCGCCCGCACGCCCTCGACGGGGAGATAGCGCCCGCCGTCGCGGATCTGGCCTAGGCCCTCGAGCACGATCTGCTTCAGCCGCGCCATCTCTGCCGGGCCATGGGTGAGCGGCCGGTCGAAGCCGATCTTCACCCCGGTCCAGCCATTGGGGTTATGCGAGGCGGTCACCATCGCCACGGCCTGGGCCTCCAGATCGAACTGTGCGAAATAGGCCATCGGCGACAGCGCGAGCCCGATGTCGCGGACCTCTGCCCCGCCGGCCATCAGCCCGACCATGAGCGCCTTTTTGATCGGCAGCGAGTAGGCGCGGTAGTCGTTGCCGACCACCACGACCGGGGGCAGGCCCATCTCATGAAGCTGCGTCGCGATGCCGAGCCCGAGTGCCTGGATGCCCATCAGGTTGATCTGCTCAGGGAACCGCCAACGCGCGTCGTATTCGCGGAAGCCGGTCGGCGTGATCATCGGCACCGTGAGGCTTGCAACGGAGTTGTCCGCCACCTCGGTGAGCGGGATCGTGGTGATGGCCATGGCAGGTCTCCGGTTAGTTTGACTTAGCGAGGCGGTCGAACGCGGCGAGGCGGGCAATGAGCCCCGGCATCTCGGCGAGCGGGATCATGTTGGGGCCGTCGGAGGGGGCGTTGTCCGGATCGGGATGGGTTTCGATGAAGAGCCCGGCGACACCGACGGCCACGGCCGCCCGTGCGAGCACCGGAGCGAACTCCCGCTGCCCCCCCGACGCGCCGCCAAGGCCCCCCGGCTGCTGCACCGAATGGGTCGCATCGAAGACCACCGGATAGCCCGTCGCCGCCATCTGCGGGAGCGCCCGCATATCCGCCACAAGCGTGTTGTAGCCGAATGAGACCCCGCGTTCGGTGAGCAGGATCCGGGTGTTGCCGGTGGAGGCGACCTTGGCAGCCACATGGGTCATGTCCCAGGGCGCGAGGAACTGCCCCTTCTTGATGTTGATCGCAGCGCCCGTGGCCCCTGCTGCGAGCAGCAAGTCGGTCTGCCTGCAGAGAAACGCCGGGATCTGCAGGATGTCCACTACCTCGGCCACCGGCGCGCATTGCTCGGGCAGGTGGATGTCGGTCAGCACGGGGCAGCCGATCTCCCGGCGCACGCCGGCGAGCGCCGCGAGCCCCGTCTCGAGCCCAGGCCCCCGCTTGCCCGACAGCGAGGTGCGGTTGGCTTTGTCGAAGCTTGCCTTGAAGACGTACCCGATCTCCTCCGCAGCACAGATCTCCGCCAGCACCCCCGCGATGTCGAGCGACTGTTGCACCCCTTCGGCCTGGCAGGGTCCCGCGATGAGCGCCACAGGCCGATCATTGGCAAACACCACCGGCGCGCGGTCCGCAGCGACAGGGGAGGTGACGGGACCACTGGTCGGACCCGTTTCAGGGACAGGTAAGGGGCCGATCTCGACGGGAAGGGAGGCGGGCATCTCGCGGCTCCTGGGGCGAAAGGCTATGGGCAGACCCTGCCCTCTCGCTTAGCCCGCCGGCTGACCCAGCGCAATCTTCGCTGCGGCGGCGGGAAGCCTGGACAAAGCCCGGAGACGCCGCCATTCTTCGTCGCATGCTGGAACATATCCTGAAACTCTTCGCCAATCCCGAGACCACGGAAATCACGCCGACGGCGGAGGACTGCCGCGAGGCAGTGGCTGCCATCCTGGTCGAGGCGGCGCGGGCCGACGGCGTTTATGCGGCAGGCGAGGCGGCGATGATCTCTCGGATCCTTGCGGACCGCTACGGGCTTTCTCCCGCCGAAGCCACGCGCCTGCGCGAGATCGGCGAGGCAGCCCAAGCCGCGGCACCGGACCTCGTGCGCTTCACCCGGGCGGTCAAGCGTCTGGTGCCTCCGGAGGATCGGATCGCTGTGATTGAGGCAATCTGGAGCGTCGCTTACGCCGATGGCGAAAAGGACGACCACGAGCACGCACTCGTCCGCAAGATGGCCGGTCTCCTCTACATCCCCGACGCCGAGGTCGGCGCGGCGCGCAAGCGGGTCGCTGCGCGCTACGGCCTCGCCTAAGTCAACCGATCAACCTATCCCACGGTAGGTTCGATACCAGTCGACGAAGCGGGCGAGCCCTGTGTCGAGCGGGGTATCCGGCGCAAAACCCACAGCTGCCGCGAGCGGGCCGGTATCCGCCCAAGTCGCCGCAACATCGCCGGGCTGCATGGGCGCATCTTCGCGGATCGCGGCCTGGCCGATATGCTTTTCGAGCAGCGCCACGAGGGTGAGAACCGTCTCCCGCTTATGGTTGCCGATATTGTAGATCCGATGCGGCGCCCAGGAGCTGCCCGGCTCGGGCGCAGCACGGTCGAAATCCGGATCCGGCGCTGGCGGCCTGGGCAACAGCCGCAAAACCCCTTCCACGATATCATCGATATAGGTGAAGTCGCGCTCCAGCACCCCGCCCGCGAAGAGCCGGATCGGCCGGCGCTCGTAAATCGCTTCCGTGAACTTGTACACCGCCATATCGGGTCGCCCCCAGGGCCCATAGACGGTGAAGAAGCGCAACCCCGTGGCGGGGAGGCCATAGAGGTGGCTGTAAGTGTGGGCCATGAGCTCGCCGGCCTTCTTGGTCGCGGCATAGAGGCTTACGGGGTGGTCTACCGTATCCGCGACCGAGAAGGGCAACCGTGTATTACCGCCGTAAACCGAACTCGAGGACGCGTAGACGAGATGGGCGGTGCCGGCGGCCCGGCAACCCTCGAGCACGGTGAGAAAGCCGGTGAGATTGGCATCCGCATAGGCCATCGGGTGGTCGATCGAATAGCGGACCCCGGCCTGCGCGGCCATGTGCAGGACATAGGCGGGATCGGTCTCGGCGAAGACACGGGCGGTTGCAGTGCGGTCGGCGAGATCGAGGTGCCGAAATGCGAAGCCAGGGCGCCCCGTCAGCCGCGCCAGCCGGGCTTGTTTCAACGCCGGGTCGTAATAGGCGTTAAGCGCATCGACACCGACCACCGGCAAGCCAGCAGCAAGCAGCCGGTCCGCCAAGTGAAAGCCGATGAAACCAGCGACCCCGGTGACCAGAACCGTCCGGTCTCGCCGCAGCTCCTCGGCCCAACTCGCCGCCGGCCCCATGCCGGACTCAGACGAAGGCGAAGAGCATGAAGACCCCCAAAAGCACGGTCATCCACAGCGCCATATACCCAGAGGGGCGGGTTTTCGCCAATCCGCTCTCGGGACCGTGGGTGCGATAGAGACCGTTGAGGAAGCGCTGCACGACCGCCACCCCCTTATCGGCGGAGCGAGAGGAGGCGGTCAGCCACTTGGTCTCCGCGAGCCGGGCCATCTGTGCCCCGGCGCCGCGCCAGAGCCAGTCGAAATCGAGGAGCGCGCCGTCCCGCGGGGCGATCAGGTGGCGGGTGAGAAAGAAGCCGATGGCGCCGGCAAGTGCGAGCTGGAGCTGCGCGGCGACGGTCGCCAGCTTGTAGGGCGCGTAGTGCCCGCCCTCGGGTGTGAGCCCGTAGAGCAGCGGATAGGCCGGCCCGAGCACGAGGCACAGCACCGCCAGCCCCACCATCGCTGCCTGCATGGGCAGGGGCGGATCGGTCGGCGGGCGTTCCCAAGGGGTCTCGCGGCGGCGGAAGAAAGCGTAGAACGGCACTTTCACGCCTGCATTGAAAGCGACGCCCGCGGAGGCCGCGGTGAGCGCCAGCCAGCCCCAGAGCGCCCCATCGGCGCCCACCCCGGACGACAACAGGGCCTTGGAGGCGAAGCCCGCGGTGAGGGGCAGAGCGAGCGCAGTGGCCGCCGCAATGACGCAGCAGGCGGCTGTCAGCGGCATGCTCCGGGCCAGACCGCCGAGATCCTGGGCGCGCGCGCTGCCGGTGCGCATGAGCACGGCGCCCAGACACATGAACAGCAGCGCCTTGTAAGCGATGTGAACGAAGGCCTGGGCCGCCGCGCCGTCGAGCGCCTTGGCCGAGCCGACGCCGACAGCGATCACCATGATCCCCACTTGGTTCACGATGGCATAGGCGAGCACGCGGCGCAGATCGGACTCCCGCAGGGCATAGACGAAGCCATAGACGACCATTGCGATCCCCAGCGGGATCAGGATCTCCTCGCCCGGAAAGCCCCGGATCAACACATAGACCGAGGTCTTCGTGGTGAAGGCGGAAAGGAACACGGCCCCGGCCCAGGAGGCGCGGGGGTAAGCATCCGCCACCCAGGGCCACAGTGGCGGTGCGCCGGCATTGATCAGGAAGGCCGCAAGGATCGCCCAGGTGTAGGGCTCATCTGCCGCCATCGCGGTGAAACTCGCATCGCCCGTAACCGCGAGCTGGCCCGCCGCCCCGGCCATCAGAAGCACCCCACCGAGGAAGTGGATGACCACATAGCGCAGGCCGGCCGCCCGTGCCCCGGCGCCCGCTGCCCAGATCAGCAAAGTGGAGGCGATGGCCATCACCTCCCAATAGATGAAGAGCGTGACGAGATCCCCTGCGGTCACCGCAGCGACGGCGGCACCCGCATAGACGAGGGCCGAGGATTGCTCGAGCAGGTCGCCTTTTGGCATGGCGAAGGCCGCCGCGGCGAGCGCCGCAAGGCAGAACACGGTGCCGAAGATCAGCGCGAGACTGTCGATCCGCACCGGGGTCAATGCGATCCCCAGATAGTCGGCGTTGGTGGTGAAGGTCTCTCCCGCCCCCGGCGCCAGAAGCCACAGATAGCCCAATGCCGCCAAAGGCCCGCCGAGCAGCGCCACCACGCGGGTCTCGGCGCGCAACAGCGGGAGCACAAGGCCGGCCGCGATGATCAGCAGCCCCGGAGAAATCGCATGGGCGTCAAGCATCGTCGGACCCGTTCGCGCGCCAGAGGACTGCGTCAGCCACCCGCGCGGCCAAGACAGCCGCCCCACTCACGGCGCCACCCACGAGCGCCCCGAACCCGGCCCATCCGTCGAAGCCGAAATAGTCCGGCTTGCTGCCGGCCAGCGCCAGGAGAAAGCAGACGAAGAGGATCAACAGGGCACGGTTGATTGCCCAAGCCTCGGTCCGGTGCGTCATTGCGCGCCCTCCACGCTTGCGTTGGCGGTCTCGGTCGGCAACGACGCCGCCGCGCTTTCGGCCACCTGCGCCGCCAAGCCGTAGATCAGATCGGGATAGAGAAACAGCAATACGGCCCCCGTCGCCGTGAGCGAAAGCGCGACAACCGACGGCGTCGGCCCTTCGCCATGAGCCGGGTGCTCCGGCGTTGCAGGGGGAGGCTGCCGCCAAAAAGCGCGATAGACGATGGGCAGGAAATAGCCCGCATTGAGCAGCGTGGACAGCACGATCACGCAAACGGCGAACCAGGCTTCCGCACCGACCTGGCCTTCCAGCATGAACCATTTCGACAAAAAGGTGACCGTTGGCGGCACGCCGATCATCGCCAACGACCCAACGGCGAAGGCGGTCAGCGTTATGGGCATCCGGCGCCCCACCCCGTCGAGTTGGGAGACATGGGTAAGGTGGCCTGCAGTGTAGATCGACCCGGCCGCGAAGAAGAGCGTGATTTTGGACACCGCATGGGCGGCGATATGGAGCGTTGCGCCCAGGATCGCCGCCGGGGTTGCGACCGCCGCGGCCATCACCACGTAGGAGAGTTGGGAGACGGTGGAGAAAGCGAGCCGCTTTTTCAGATTGTCGTGGGTCAGCGCGATCAGCGAGGCCATCATCACCGTCAACCCCCCAACATACACCACCCAGTCGGACGCGCCGGTCTCGGCGAGAAACCCGAGGCCGAAGACGTAAACCACGACTTTGACGACGGTGAAGA
>JBHJGY010000037.1:0-41727 GCA_050331335.1 Pikeienuella sp. | reverse complement strand
CAGACCGCTCACCACGCCACGACGGGGGATGTGCCCGTCAACGCCTCCCCGGGCGAGCGGGGCGTCATCACGCCCTGGACCCCCGAAAACACCCCCATCGACCCTGAGAGCCGCGACCCCGACCAGGAATTCTACACCCCGCAATGGGGCTTGGTTACCCCCTTCGCGATCCCCCGCGCCGATGCCTACCGTCCAGTCCCGCCGCAGCCCTTTTTCGTCAGCGGTGTGCAGGCGGAGCTCGACATCGCCACCGCGACCATCACGCGCGACGGCCGCACCCTGCCCGTCTCCCGCGATCTCGTCGGCCCTGTCATCAATCCGGCATTCATCGCCCAAGCCGAGGAAGTCGCGCGCTGGTCCGCCGAGTTGACCGACCGACAGAAGATGATGGCGGAATTTTGGGAAGACGCGACCGATACCGCCTTCCCGCCTGGGACCTGGATGGTCTTCGCGCAGTTTGTCTCCGCGCGCGACAATCACACGATGGACGACGACGCGAAGCTCTTTTTCACGCTGGCTAACGCCATGCTCGACGCCTCGATCGCCACCTGGGAGGCGAAAGTGCATTACGACTATGTGCGTCCGGTGCGGGCAATCCGCAGCCTCGGCCGGCTCGGGTTGCTCGGAACGCCAGGAACCGATGCGGTCACCGGAGAGCGCGGGCAGATCGTCGCTTCCTGGGCCGGGCCCGGCCGCGGCACGCAGCCGATCCTCGCCCGCCGATGGCTGAGCTACCAGACGCCCGATCTCGATCCCTCGCCGCCTTTCGCCGAGTACCCTTCTGGCCATTCGAGTTTCTCGGCCGCCGGTGCCGAGGTGCTGCGCCGCTTAACCGGAGACGACCGTTTCGGCGCCGCAGTGACCTTTGCACCGGGGAGTTCGCGCTTCGAGCCAGGCGTGACGCCCAAGACGCCGATAACCCTCGCCTGGCCGACTTTCAGCGCGGCCGCCGACGAAGCGGGCGCAAGCCGTCGTTATGGCGGGATCCACTTCACCGAAGGCGATCTGGTGGGACGGGAAATGGGGCGCAAGATCGGGGCCCGGGTGGTCGAAGCTTCGATGCGGCTGTTCACGGGCGGTTAATCGTGCCCCGGGACCGCCATGCCCTACCCCGCCCGGATCGAGCATGGTATCCCCGTTGCAGAATGCGTTATCCCTTTTACCACGCAAAAATGCCGTGAAACCTGAGACCTGGAGGTCCCGATGAGCCTGCGCATCAACGACACCGCCCCCGACTTTACCGCTGAAACCACCGAAGGGCCGATCTCGTTCCACGAGTGGATCGGCGACGGTTATGCGGTGCTGTTCTCCCATCCCAAAGACTTCACCCCGGTCTGCACCACCGAACTCGGCACAATGGCGGGCCTCAAAGCGGAGTTTGCCAAGCGAAATGCCAAGATGATCGGCATCTCGGTGGACCCGGTCGACAGCCATCACAAGTGGAAGGCCGATATTCAGACAGCGACCGGCAACGCGGTCGACTATCCGCTGATCGGCGATCCGGAGCTCAAGGTGGCCAAGCTCTACGGCATGCTGCCGGCGGAGGCAGGCGACAGCTCCGAGGGCCGCACCCCGGCCGACAATGCCACGGTCCGCTCGGTCTTCGTCATCGGACCGGATAAGAAGATCAAGCTCAGCCTCACCTATCCGATGACCACCGGCCGGAACTTCGACGAGATCCTGCGCGCGATCGACTCGATCCAACTCACCGCCGCCCATAAGGTCGCAACGCCGGCCAACTGGAAACCGGGCGATGATGTGATCATCACGCCGGCAGTGTCCGACGCGGAGGCCACGGAGAAGTTCGGCGGCTTCGAAACGGTGCTGCCCTATCTGCGCAAGACGAAACAACCAGGCATCTGAGTTGCCGGCCTAAGACCCCAGGCCAACGCGCACAGGGGCGAGCAAGCTGGCGAAGGGCTCTCCCCGCGGGGAGAGCCACCGGCCAAGCGATCCCCGCTCAAGCCGCGTCGAGGAACGGATAGTCCGTGTAGCCGCGCGTATCGCCGCCATAGAAGGTCGTGTGGTCCGGCGGGGTGAGTTGGGCGCCTTGGCGAAGACGCGCCGGCAAGTCCGGGTTGGAGATGAAGGGCCGGCCGAAGGTTACCGCATCGGCCCGCCCGCGGGCGATCCAATCGGCTGCCCGGGCGCGGTCGAAATCGCCGTTGGCCACATAAGTGCCGGACCACAGCCCGCGCATCCGGTCGAGCGCTGCCGCCTCGTCGGAGCCCGCCTCGATGCCCGGAAATTTCTCGACGACGTGCAGGAAGGCGAGTCCACGCCCATCCAGCGCGCGATAGACCTCGGAGAAATGCGCCTCGGGATCGCTGTCGCCCATGTCGTTAAAGCGGCCGAAGGGCGAGAGGCGAACGCCCACGCGCTCAGAGCCCCACACATCGGCCACCGCGTCGATCACGGCGAGCGGCAGCCGCAGCCGGGCCTCGATCGTCCCGCCATAACCGTCGGTCCGCGTGTTGGTACGGTCCTGGAGGAACTGGTCGAGCAGATAGCCGTTCGCGGCATGGACTTCGACGCCGTCGAAGCCGGCCAGCTTCGCCCGTTCGGCCGCCGCCCGGAAATCCACAACAAGGCGCGACAGCTCGTCCGTGGCCAGGGCGCGGGGCTCGGAGACGTCCACCATCCCGTCGATGAAGGTTTGAGCATTGGCGCGGATCGCCGATGGCGCCACCGGGGCGCGCCCTTCCGGCTGAAGCGAGGTGTGCGAGATCCGTCCCACATGCCAGAGTTGCAGCCAGATGCTGCCACCGGCCGAATGAACCGCGTCAGTAATCTTACGCCAGCCCGCGACATGGGCGTCCGTGTGGATGCCGGGCGTATTGATGTAGCCCTTGCCCTCAGCCGAGATTTGGGTCGCCTCGGTCACGATGAGGCCGGCGGAGGCGCGCTGGCGGTAGTACTCGACGGCCATCTCGTGAGGCGTCCCGTCGGGATGGGCACGATTGCGGGTGAGCGGCGCCATCCAAACGCGGTTGGCCAACGGCTTACCGCCGATCTCGATCGGCTGAAACAGGGCATCGATGTCGGACATTCGCGATCTCCTCTTGGTCGTGCGCAGGATTGCACATGACATCCTGGCCACGACGTGGCGCCTTTGATGCGGCGCAACAAGCCCCGGGCAGGAGAACGGAGTTTTGCGCTAATCGGAGATCGGGCCGGTTGGGACGCCTCAGGCCGCTTGACGAACGATCTTGGCGAGGTCGCGAACGACGGCGAACGCGCCACGCAAGCGCTCGCGGTCTTCCGACCAGTTCCGCCGAACGATCAGCTTGTTCTCCTTAAGCTTGGCGAGATTGGCCGGGTCTGTGAGGTATTGCGCAAGCCCGGCGGGGTTGGCGAAGCTATCCCCGCGGAATTGGATGGTCGCACCTTTGGGTCCGGCATCGAGCCGCGCAACGCCCGCCTTACGGCACATGGTCTTCACCCGCACCACCTTAAGAAGCGTGTCTATCTCTTTGGGTGGCTTGCCAAAGCGGTCATGCAGCTCGGCCGCGAAACCTTCGAGTTCCTCGCGCGTGTGAAGATCGGAGAGCCGTCGATACAGCCCGAGCCGCACCTCGAGATCCGAGATGTAGTCCTCGGGGATCAGCACCGGCACGCCGAGATTAATCTGCGGCGCCCAGGTCTCGCCCTCCTCGATGGAGACCCCGGCCTCGCCGGAGCGGATCTTGGCGATCGCCTCCTCCAGCATGTCCTGGTACAGTTCGAAGCCGACCTCCTTCACATGGCCGGACTGCTCCTCGCCGAGAAGGTTGCCCGCCCCGCGGATGTCCAGGTCGTGCGAGGCCAGCGTGAAGCCCGCACCGAGACTGTCGAGCGACCCCAACACCTTGAGCCGGCGTTCCGCTTGGGGGGTGATCGGCTTGTTCGGCTCGGTTGTCAGGTAGGCGTAAGCGCGGAGCTTGGAGCGCCCGACGCGGCCCCTGATCTGATAGAGTTGAGCAAGGCCGAACATATCCGCCCGGTGGACGATCAGCGTGTTGGCCCGCGGAATGTCGAGCCCGCTCTCGACGATGGTGGTGGCGAGCAGCACCCCGTATTTGCCGTCGTAGAAAGCGTTCATGCGGCTGTCGAGCTCGGTCGCCGCCATCTGGCCATGGGCGGTGAGCGCGCTGACCTCGGGCACCTGCTCGGCGAGGAAGGCCTCCATCTCCGGCAGATCCGAGATCCGCGGGACGACGAAGAAGGACTGCCCGCCCCGATAATGCTCGCGCAACAGCGCCTCGCGCACCGTCACCGCGTCGAAGGGCGCCACATAGGTCCGCACGGCAAGCCGGTCCACCGGCGGGGTTGCGATCACCGAGAGCTCGCGCACGCCGGACATGGCGAGCTGTAGCGTCCGCGGAATAGGCGTCGCGGTCATCGTCAGGCAGTGGATCTCCGCGCGCATCTGCTTCAGCCGCTCCTTGTGCGCGACGCCGAAATGCTGCTCCTCGTCGATGATCATCAGCCCGAGATTGCAGAACTTCACCTGCTTGGCGAGCAGCGCATGGGTGCCGACGACGACGGCGATCTCACCCTCGGCGAGGCCGCGGCGCGTCTCGGCGGCCTCTTTGGTCGAGACGAAGCGGGAGAGCTGGCGGACACGAAGCCCGGTGCCGGCAAAGCGCGCCGCGAACTCCTTGGCATGCTGGCGGGCGAGCAGCGTGGTCGGGGTGACGACAGCGACCTGGAGGCCCGAGGCAGCCGCCACATAGGCCGCCCGCAGCGCCACTTCGGTCTTGCCGAAGCCGACATCGCCGCAGATCAGCCGGTCCATCGGCTTGCCGGAGCCGAGATCGCCCAGCACATCCTCGATCGCGCGCAACTGGTCTTCGGTCTCCTGATACGGGAAGCGCGCGCAAAACTCCGCATATCCTGTTGTCTCGCTCTCCAGCGGCTCGGCACGTTTGAGGGCGCGTTGGGCGGCCACGGCGATGAGCTTATCCGCCATCTCCCGGATCCGCTCCTTCATCTTGGCCTTTTTCGCCTGCCAAGCGCCACCGCCGAGGCGGTCGAGCTCGCCGCTCTCCTGGCCATAACGGGTCAGGAGCTCGATGTTCTCCACCGGCAGGTAGAGCTTGGCGCCGGCGGCATATTCGAGCGCGAGGCATTCATGGGGCGCCCCGGCGGCCGTGATCGTCTCGAGGCCGAGATAGCGCCCGATCCCGTGGTCGAGATGGACCACGAGATCGCCCGGCGTCAGCGCCTGGGTCTCAGTGAGAAAGTTGTCGGCCCGGCGGGAGCGGCGGGCGCGGCGGATCAGCCGATCGCCGAGGACGTCCTGCTCGGAGATGACCGTGATCCCGGGCGCGGTGAAGCCCTGTTCGAGCCCCCAGACGAGGAGATTGAGCCCGTCGGACACCTCTTGCCAGCGCGCCACGGGCCGCCCGCCGGAGACGCCGTGGTCCTCGAGCAGCCCCTGCAGCCGCTCCCGTGCGCCCTCCGAATAGGAGGCGATCACAACCGGCCCTACGGCGAGGGCGGATCGGACATGGGCGGCGAGCGCATCGAACAAATTGGCGCCGTCCTCGCCCTCGCGTCGGCCTGCTGCCTGGCGCTCCTCGGCGAAGCTTCGGCCGAGCCGTCCGCCCGCATCGATCACGCCGGGGCCCAGCGGGCGCTTATGTGGCGTGAAGGCGCGAACCGGACGCCCCGACAGGGCGGCCTCCCAATCAGCCTGCCCGAGATGGAGCAGGTCCGGCGGCGGCGGCCGCCCATCGGCCCCGGCCTCCAGCCGAGCCGCGTGGTGCTCGGCAACTTGCTCGACGCGCGCCGCAAGAGCCGCGTCGATCTGGTCGTCCAGGGATACGGGTGCACCGGGAAGAAAATCGAAGATGGTCGCCAGGCGCTCGTGGAAGAGCCCGGCGTAATGCTCCATCCCCTGATGCTTGCGCCCCTCCGAGACCGCCGCATAGAGCGGGTCGTCGAGCCTGGGTGCGCCGAAAATCTCCCGGTAGCGGGTCCGAAACCGCGCGATGGTCGCCGCGTCGAGCACCACTTCCGAAGCCGGCGCGAGATCGACGCGACCGATCTTCTCCACCGTGCGCTGGGTCTCTGGATCGAACCGCCGCGCACTCTCCAGCACGTCGCCGAAAAAATCCAGCCGCACCGGCGTCTCGGCCCCCGGGGCGAAGATGTCGACGATGCCGCCGCGGACCGCGAAGTCGCCATGCTCGACGACGGTCGGCACCCGGTTGAACCCCATCTCGGTCAGCCATCGGATCAGCGCATCCGACGAGGCCGAACGTCCGGCGGCCGCGGAATAGCTCCAGGACGACACGCTGCGGGGTCCCGGCACCCGCTGAGTGGCGGCGTTCAGCGTGGTGACGAGCACGGCCGGCCGATCCCAGCCGGCTGCCATCGCCGCGAGCGTCGCCATCCGGGTGGCGGCGATTTCGGGGTTTGGCGAGACCCGGTCATAGGGCAAGCAGTCCCAGGCGGGGAACTGGAGAACCGGGAGCCCGGGCGCAACGATGCCTAAAGCTTCGGTGAACGCGGCGGCGCGGGCATCGTCTCTGGCGACATGGATCACCGGCCCGTCCGCGCGCGCGACCAAGTCGGCGACGAGCTTCGCGTCCCACCCCTCCGGTGCGCCGCAAACGATAACGGCGCCCGGGGCCATCTCCCCGTGCGTGTTCATGCGCGGGAGCTAGCGGGCGCCGGCCTCTTGCGCAAGGGGGAGCATCCCGACCGGGCTCAACCGGGACGCTGGCCGACCCCCGACGGGGTCGCAGCAGGAGCGCTCGGGCTCAGCGCTTGAGCACGTCCTCCACCTGGCTCTCCTCGGCGGCATGTTGATGCGTCCCCGCCTCGCTGGGGCGCATGGTCGGGTCGGTCTGCGCGCCGAACATGGCAGGCACATCGAGCGACGACCGAACCCCGATATCGTCGAAATGCCGATCTAGCCACTTTTCCGCCGCCTCGCGCCCGATCTCAAAGAGATGGCGTAAGAAGCTCCATTCGGTATTGAGCTTGGAGGAGGCGCCGAGCGGGCGCATCCGCTTGCGCGCCTCGATCATATGGATGCGGATCTGGCGTCGGTTTTCGCCGACCAACTCCTGGCGCTCCATCAGCTCGTTGAGGATGTGCAAGCCCCGGAGCTCTTTCATCAGCGAGCTGTTGAACGTGATTTCGTTGACCCGCGAGAGGATATCGCGCGCCGTCTTGGGCACGCCCGGACGGTAGATCGGGTTGATCTGAATGATGACGATGTCATCTGCCGGCGAGCAGTGATAAAATGGAAACAACGCGGGGTTGCCGATATAGCCGCCATCCCAGTAATGCTGCTCGCCGACTTTTACCGCGTGAAAGATGAACGGCAGGCAAGCGGAGGCCATCACGACATCCAGCGTGATCTCGTCGCGATGGAAGATCCGTGCCCGGCCCGTCTCGACATTGGTGGCAGAGATGAAGACGCCCAGATCGCGGCAATCCCGCACCTTCGCGAAATCCACCTGGCGCTCCACCACCTCTCTGAGTGGGTTGAGCCCGAGCGGGTTGAGGTCGTAGGGCGAGGCGAGGCGGTTGAGCAAGTCGAAGAAAAGATAGGCGGGGGAATTGTCCAGCGACCAATTTCCGAAAACGACATCGAAGGGAGAGCGCTTGAGCGGCGAGGTCTGCCCGGCCTGGGAGATCGCAGCCCAAAACTCCGCGAGGCGGGTGCGCGCCCCCGCCGCCTGGCCCTCATACATGCCCTGAGCGGCAACGACCGCGTTCATCGCCCCTGCCGAGGTGCCAGAGATCGCTTCGATCCAGATCCGGTCGTCCTCGAACAGACGGTCGAGCACGCCCCAGGTAAAAGCGCCATGCGCCCCACCGCCTTGCAGCGCGAGGTTAACAGTTTTGATGTGTCTCGGCTTGCGTGCCATCGCCTGGCCTCCCGGTGCCTCTCGCTCTGCCGGTCTGCGTCAGATGGGGTTGCGACGCAAGCGCCGCGGCTCGCTTCGCTCGGGTCAGGCGGCCTCCGGCGCAGTTGCGCGTTCCGTCAGGCGGACGGCCAAAAGCGCCGCAAGGGCCAAGGCAAAGCCAAGGCCGAGAAGCGTCGCGCCCCAGCCGGCCGCAGCGTAGAGTTGTCCGAGAGCGAGCGCGCCAACCAGGCCGCCGAGATAATAGGCGGTAAGATAGAGCCCGTTGGCGGCGGCATGATTGGCGGTGGCGCGCCGGCCGACGAAGCCCGTTGCAGCCGCCTGCGCGAAGAACGTGGCAGCACCGACGATCGCCATCCCCGGCAGCACGGCCCAGATGGACGGCACCGCCATCAATGCGAGCCCGAGCGTGGCGGCCGCACAGGAGGCCCAGAAGACCGGTCGCGCGCCATAGCGCCGGGCTGTCTTGCCCGCGAGCGGCGTGGTGAAGATCGCCGGCAGGAAAACGAAATAGACGAGGCCGAGCAGCATCGGGTCGACGGCGAGGGGGCCAGAGAGCTCGAAGTTCACGTAAGTGAAAACCCCGACAAAGACGAAGAGCAGCAGGAACCCGATGGCAAAGGCCGCGCGCAAGGCCGGATCTGCCAAATGCCCGGCCCAGGCCCGCAAGGGCGGCTCGCCGCGGGTGCCCTCGCGCGCCAACCGCGGGCCGATAAACGCATAGGCGATCAGTGCCCCGAGGAGATTGAGTGCGGCGAAGGCGAAAAACGAGCCGGACAGCCCCACCCAATCGGCCAGCGACACCGCCATCAGCCGGCCGAAGAGGTTCGAGGCCACATTGCCGGTGATGTAGGCGGCCATCGCACCAGCGGCTGCCGTGAGGTCACACTGCTCGGACAGAAAGGTCATGGTCAGGGTGAAGGCCGCGGCCATGAACACGCCTTGCAAAATGCGCAGCATCATGAAGACGGTCACGTCATCGGTCACGCCGAGGAGAAAGGTCGGCACCGAGAGGCAGGCCAGCGAGATCCACAGACCGCGCTTGCGGTCGATCCGGTCGGCGAACCAGGCGACCGCGAGACCAGACACGGCCATGCCGATCGTCGATGCGTTAACCGCAAATCCCATGGTGGCGGCATCGACCCCGTAAGCCTCGACGAGTCGTGGCAGCAGCGCTTGAGAGCCGAAGAGGTCGATCAGCGTCAGAAAGGCGATGATGGCGACGATGGTCCCGCGCCGAAGCACGTCCACACGCCGTTCCCCACGCAGGGCCGAGCGATGCGGGAGGTGAAGTTTCATCATTATCAGTGGATCCGCCTTGCTCTCTGGCGCTGCACCATAATCGGGTGTGTCGCTTGGGAAAAGCCACAATCCCGCGATCCGGGGCGCTCAGCCAGTCGGACCGCCTTTGAGCACCAACGGCAAGCCCGCGGCCACGAACTCCACCCGATCCGCTGCGGCCGCCACCTGCTGGTTGAGCCGCCCCTGAGCGTCTCGGAAGGCCCGACCGAGGGCGTTCATCGGCGCAAGCCCCATCCCGACCTCGTTCGAGACCATGACGACGGCGCCGGGCGCCGCGGCCACGGCGGCCAGGAGCGCCGCCGTCTCGCGCTGGGGGTCTCGCGCGTGATGCATGAGGTTGGAGAGCCACAAGGTCAGGCAATCGATCAGGAGATGGCGGCCCGGTGCGGCCTCGGCAGCGATCGCGGCGGCAAGCTCCAAGGGGGCCTCGGCCAGCGCCCAACTCGGACCACGCTCGGCCCTGTGGCGGGCGATGCGCTCCGCCATCTCGCCGTCCAGCGCCTCGGCGGTGGCGATAAAGCCGTGCGGGGCGGGGCAGAGCGCGAGCGCCCTGGCAGATTTGCCGGATCGGGCCCCGCCCAAGACGAGGGTGAGCCCGGCCATCAGGCCACGGCCCCGGCCTCGGCACGCCCCCGCCCAATCGCAAGCGGGGTCGCATAGGGGACCGGCCGAGCAAAGGCCGCCGCGAAGCTCTCGCCGGCAAGTACCATGCGTGCGATCCGGATCGGCCCGGCATGCGCCACGATCGCCGTGCCCTCGGGTAATGCCTCCAGCGCCTCGGCGACGCGGGCGTGGAGCGCGTGCCCCGGCTCGCCGTCGGGGGGGGCGCGGTTCCACGGATCCGCTGCCCAGGGGAGGCTCTCCCGGCGCGGGATGTCCGCCCAAGCCACGCCCTCCCAGCGACCGAAATCGAGCTCCCACAGCCGCGGATCGAGGACGAGCGGCACCCCGTCCCTGGCGCTCAACCGCTCCGCCAGTCGCCGACAACGCACGGCCGGGCTCGCGACGACCCGCGCAACCCGCGGCGTGATGCGCAGACCGGCAGCGATCTCCGCGGAGGCCGACGGCCCCTCTTCAAGATCGGTGCGCCCGTAGCACACCCCACGGGCAACCGCTGGTCTGGGGTGTCGCAAAAAGATCAGATCCATCCGCCCTCCGAGGCCATTGCGATGGCAAGCAGCACGGCCGTCTCGCTGAGCGCCGCGATCGCCCCGAGGCCATCGCCGGTATACCCGCCGAGCCAACGCACCAGCCGCCAACAGACAAAGCCTGCCACCCCGGCTGCGGCGATCAGCGCAGCCAGTCCCGCAAGCCCCGTAAGCGCAGCGGCTAACGCCCCCGGCGCCAGCGCCAGATAGATCTCCAGCCGGCCCGCACCGCGCCCCATCTCGCCGCCGAGCCCGGTCTCCCGCGCATAAGGGGCCAGCGCCGTGGCCGGCACCATGAGACCGCGCCCGGCCGCGGCTCCCAGGGTAAGGGCCAAGGCCCCGAGCTCTGGCGTGAGCGCCGCAAGCGCGGCCCAGCGCAGCCCGATCGTCAGGATCAACGTCAAGACCCCGTAGCTGCCGAGCCGGCTGTCGCGCATGATATCAAGGGCCCTGGGCCGGTCCGCCCCGGCCCCAAGCGCATCGGCACAATCGGCAAGCCCGTCCTCATGCAGCGCCCCGGTTACGATCAAGCCGACAGCGATGGCAATCCCGGCAGCTGCCGCGAGGGGCAGCACCGCCGCGGCCGCGAGCAAGGCGAGGCCCTGCAACGTGCCGACCAGGAGGCCGACCAGTCCGAAATAGCGGCTCGCCCGGCGCATCCGCCCGGCCTCCCAGCCGGGATCCGGGACCGGCAGCCGGGTGAGGAACTGCACCGCCGTGAGCACCAGCCACGCTTCGCTGATCGCCCCCTGCGAGGCGCGGAGGCCGCGCCATCGGCGGGTCACGGATCGCTCCCATCGCTGGGCGTCGCCATGCTGTCATGGGGAGCTGCCGCCGCCTCGGCCCGAGCCGAGATCCCGACCGCATCGAGGGATGCCATGTCGGCAAGGACCGCGGCGGCCGCGCGCAGGAGCGGCACGGCAAGGAGGGCGCCCGTGCCCTCGCCTAGCCGCATCTCCAGGCCGAGAAGCGGCTGCGCCTCCAGGTGCTCCAGCAACGCGGCGTGCCCCAGCTCGGCGGAGCGGTGGGCGAACAAACAGGCCCGGCGAGCCTCTGGACGCGCCGTGAGCGCCACAAGGGCCGCGGCGGTCGCGATAAAGCCGTCGACGAGCACCACGGCCTGCGCCGACGCGCCACCGATCAGCGCCCCGGCCATCGCCGCGATCTCGAGCCCGCCGAACGCGGCCAGGGCATCCTGCGGGGCGAGCGGACCCGGGCGCCGCGCCAGCGCGCGGGCGAGCACTGCCCGCTTATGCGCCAGACCCTCGGGCGTTTGACCGGCACCGGGCCCCACGAGGCGGTCGAGCGCGATCCCGGCGACGGCCGAGGCCAGGAGCGCCGCCGTCGCCGTGTTGCCGATCCCCATCTCCCCAAGCGCGATCACCCTGGCCCCATCGCGCACGGCCGCAAGAGCCGCCTCCGCGCCGAAACGAAGCGCTTGGGCGACCTCGCCGGGGGTGAGGGCGTCCTCGGTCGCGGCGTTCCGGGTGCCGGCCCGGATCTCCGCGCGCGCCAGGCGGTCGGCACCGGCTATCGGCGTGGCCACACCGGCATCGAGCACCCGCAGTTCCGCGCCGACGCTGCGCGCCAGCACTGATGCTGCGGCGCCGCCCGATAGGAAAGTCTCGACCATGCGGGCGGTGACCTCCTGCGGCCAGGCCGAAACGCCCTCGGCGACGATCCCGTGGTCTCCCGCGAAGAGCAGACAGGTGGCAGGGTCGGCTACCGGGTTTTCGACGCCTTGTGCCGCGGCAATGGCAAGCGCGATCTCCTCGACCCGCCCCAAGGCGCCCAGGGGCTTGGTCTTGCCGTCGAGCCGCGCCTGCACCCGCTCGACAAGCCCGGGCACCGGACCAGCGATGGTCAATTCCCCCAACATGCGCGTCTCCCGGTCCCTTTTGCGCGGCCAAACCTCCCTGTCGCCTAGCCGAGCGCGCGGGGCGACGCAATCGGACCCGGCGCCTGCTATCGCCGCGACAGTCTTGGCTGGGGCGGTCGAACCCGTTAGGTCGTCGGTAACATCGGGCAATCACCGCTTAAGTCAGGCGCTGCCCACCGTCAGCCACCGCAAGACGTCGGTCACCGCCAAAAACCATCCGCTGCCGACGACCCACCCGGGGGCGCCGACCCGCCCGACAGCCACAGACGAACTGGAGCGCGCATGAGCCCTGATCCCTCGCTGCCTTGGCGCGACATCCACCCCACCGGGTTCAACGCCCATATCGGTCCCGTTCGCTTCGCCGATCTTGGCCAGGGCCGGTTCGCAGCCGCACTGGAACTTCGGGAGATCCATCTGAACTCGGGCGGGGTCTGCCATGGCGGGGTGCTGATGACCCTCGCCGATATCGCCATGGGCGCTGGCTCCTATGCGGCCGGCGACAATTACCCTTGCGCGACCATCACCTTCGACAGTCAGTTCCTGGCCGCAGCGAAAGGTGGACAGTGGCTGATCGCCACGGCGCGCCAGCTGCGTCGCGTCCGCGAGCTCTCCTTCATGGATTGCGAGATTGCCGCGGGCGGGCGGTTGGTGATGCGCGCAAGCGGGATCTGGAAATACCTCGCCTCACGCGCGCCAGGGGCCCTGCCGCTTGCGTCGGGCGGGGGACAGGAGCCCACCCCAAACTGACAAACGCGGTTGTCGCCCGGCGCAAGGCCCCTCAGAGGCGGTAGGCCGCGAGATCGCTGATCAACCGCTCCACATCCCCGCCACGGCTCGAGAGCATGGCGCCGATCTCCTCGCGTTGGGTGACGATCAACGAGACCTCTTCGATTATGATATCCGAGATCAGCACCCGGCCTGGGCGATCCGTCACCATCCAGGCGACGGCGATCGGCGCGGCTTCGGTTTGGCTCACCCGGCTTAGCACGCGCAGGCCGCGCCGCCCCGCATCCTCCACGCCGGTCACGGTGACGCTCTGACCAGAGTACTCGGTGAAGCGCCGCGCATACACCTTGGAGATGAAGCTCTTGAAGGCTTCGGTGTAGCGCGTCTGCTGGTCGGGGCTCATCTCGCGCCAGGCAAGGCCGGCAGCAAAGCGGGCGATGGCGTCCATCGCCGCATATCTCTCCAGCAGCGCCTGAAGCGGCCCGGCTTTCTGCGCCGGAGCGCCCGGCTGCGCGGCGAGGGCGAGCACCTCGTCGATCGCAGCGCGCACATGGCCGCGCGCGTCGTCGGGGGTCAGCGCCCAAGCGGGGCGCAGGAAAGCGACCGCAGGCAGGGCTATCGCGGCTTTGAGGGTCAGGCGGCGCGTCGGCCGAGGATTTGAGGTCATGCTGCGTCTCCCGGCGTCGGAGCAGGTGCGGGCCGGTCTGCCCGGACCAATTACACGGCTGTGTATCCGAAACCCGTCGCACCGCAAGTACGGCCTGCGACGAGGCGGCCCCCGAGCCGGAACGTGTCCGGAACGCCGCGGTCACGTCTGTGCGACGCAGCTGTCATGCCGTGAAGCTTGCCGAAGCGGCGGCGACACGCTATGCGACGCGGTATGCGGGTGGAGAACCCGGTGTGCGGGACGCGGGCATCGACGGGCCGGGGTGCCAGTGCCGCAGAGGATACGTCGGCCCCGTCGGCGGGCCTGTGTCGAAGCGCCGTGCGCCTCGACCCCGTCGGCACGCAAAACGGACGGATTTCATGAGGCGAGAATACGGCGTTGCCGAAATGCGCAAGGCCATGGGCCAGTGCCGCTGGCACTTTACCAACGTGGCGATCTTCAGTGTGTTCGTGAACCTGCTGATGCTCACCGGTCCGATCTTTATGCTTCAGACCTATGACCGGGTGCTAACCAGCCGATCGGAAGAAACGCTGGTCGCGCTTCTGGTGCTGGTGACGGCGCTGTTTTTGATGTTCGGCATGCTCGACTTCGCGCGCGGGCGGGTGCTGGCCAGGGCCGGCGCTCGGTTCCAGAGTTTGCTCGACAGCCGGGTTTTTAGCGCAATCATGCGCCGATCGGTTTCCCCTGCGGAGCGCGCGAAGCCCAACACCTCGGCGCGGGATCTCGATTCGGTTCGCCAGCTCTTGTCCGGGCCGGCGCCCTTCGCGATTTTCGACGTGCCCTGGACACCCCTGTTCCTGGCGATCATCTTTCTGTTCCACCCGCTGATGGGCTGGGTGGCGGTGGGCGGCGGCCTGATCTTGATCGCCCTCACCGGCATGAACCAGTACCGCTCCAAGGATCTCAATGCGGAGTCGCAAGCTGCGAGCTACGAGGCCGAGAACCTGGGCGAGGCCATGCGCCAAAACGCTGAGGTGGTTCGCGGGCTGGGCATGGAGCGGGCGGGCATGACCCGGTGGCAGGGTCTGCGGCAGCTCTCGCTCGAGAAGCAGATGCTGGCCTCGGACCGCACCTCGTCCTACTCCTCGTCGTCCAAGGCGCTGCGCTTTTATCTGCAGTCGGTGATGCTCGCGGTCGGTGCTTGGCTGGTGCTGCAGCAGGAGATCTCGCCCGGCATGATGATCGCGGCGTCGATTCTGATGGGACGGGCGCTTGCCCCGATCGAACAGGCGATCGGCCAGTGGCCGCAGGCGCAGCGGGCCATGCGCGGTTGGAAATCGCTCGGGGAAATGCTGGAGCGGATCCCGCCGGAGCCCGCCAAGACGGAACTGCCGGAGCCGAAGGGCCATATCGAGGTGCAAAAGGTTTCCGTGCTGGCGCCGGGCGAGGATGTGCCGGCGATCCGCGGCATCTCGTTCAAGCTCGCGCCGGGTCAAGCGCTGGGCGTCATCGGGCCTTCGGGCGCTGGCAAGTCGACCTTGGCGAAGGTGCTCACGGGCGTCTGGCCACCCGCCGCCGGCAAGGTTCGGCTCGACGGCGCGGCGCTCGATCAGTGGCCATCGACCGAGCTTGGCCGGCATATCGGCTATCTCTCCCAGGATATCGGCCTGTTTGCCGGGACGGTCTCGGAGAACATCGCCCGCCTCGCCGATCAGCCGGACGACAAGGCGGTGGTTCTCGCCGCGCAGCGCGCCGGGGCGCATGAGTTGCTGCTTTCCCTCCCCCAGGGATACAACACGCAGATCGGCTACGGTGGCGGCCGGCTCTCTGGCGGGCAGCGCCAGCGGGTCGCTCTCGCCCGCGCACTCTATGGTGATCCGCCGCTTCTTGTGCTCGACGAGCCGAATGCCAATTTGGATGCTCAAGGCGAACAGGCGCTGGTTGATGCGATCCGCGAGGCGAAGTCGCGGGGGAAAGCGGTCGTGGTTATGGCGCACCGTCCTTCGGCGATCGCGGCCTGCGACCTGCTCTTGATGATCGATAAGGGGCTTCAGGTGGATTTCGGACCGCGCGACGAAGTGCTGAAAAAGCGGACCAAAAACTATCCCCAGCTCGTCGGCGGCAAACCCGGCGCAGCTCCCGGCGGTGCCGGGCCCGGTGGCGCCATGGGGGCCGCACAGCTCGCTCAGCCGCAACCCGCGGCGGCCGCCGCGGCCGCGCAGCCTGCCTCAGGCGGGGCCGGGACTGCCGCGACCAATGTGGGCGCGACATTCACCATGGATCCGGCCTCGATGACGAAAGGGACGAAGTGATGGCTCAGCTTCAACTTCCGTCGCCCAAAGGCGGCCAGCAAAAATCCAAGGGCGATAAGTGGAGCGCCGGCGGCTTTATCCGGTTCGGATTGGTCACCGTCGCGATCCTCCTCGGCGGCTTGGGGACATGGTCGGCCACTGCAAAGCTCGCGGGCGCCGTGGTCGCAAATGCGTCGCTGCGGGTGACCGGACAGCAGCAGGTCGTGCAGCACCCGGATGGCGGCGTCGTCGGCGAAATCCTCGTCGAGGAGGGCGACCGGGTCGAAGGCGGGCAAGTGCTCGTGCGTCTCGACGGGACATCGATGCGCGCCGAGTTGGCCGCCCTCGAAGGTCAGCTTTTCGAGTTGATGGCCCGGCGCGGCCGTCTGATGGCCGAGCAGGCGGAGCGCGATGAGATCGTTTTCGACATGGAGCTCCTTGAGGCGGCAGCGAACGATCCCGAAGTTGAGATCCTCGTCGAGGGACAACTCGCCTTGTTCGAAGCGCGCAAGCTGACCATTCAGCGCGAGATCGAGGTGATGCAAGAGCGTCAGTCGCAGACCGGCGAGCAGATCATAGGCACCGAGGCCGAGCTGAAGGCCTTGCGGGATCAGATCGCGCTGATCGAAGACGAACTCGTCGACCTGACCAGCCTTGCCTCGCGCGGCCTCACCACCAATGAGCGCGTCGTCTCTCGCAAGCGCGAGAAAGCCCGGCTGGAAGGGCAGTACGGCCAGATGCTCGCGCAGAACGCGCAGCTCAAGGGCCAGATCTCCGAGCTGGAGATCGAGCAGGTTCGGATGCTCGACGAACGTCGCGAGGAGGCAATCACCGAGTTGCGTGAGATCGGCTTCCGCGAGCTCGAACTCAAGCAAAACCGCATCCAGTTGCGCGAACAGCTCGACCGGCTGGACATCCGCGCCCCCCGGGGCGGGATCGTTTACGACAAACGGGTCTTCGCGATCAAATCGGTGATCCGACCGGCGGACCCGATCATGTTTATCGTCCCCACCGACACCGGCATGGTGATCGAAGCCCGGGTGGAGCCGATCGACATCGATGCGGTGTATCTCGGCCAGGAGGCGGCATTACGCTTCTCCGCCTTCAACACCCGCACCACGCCGGAGCTCACCGGTCATGTGGTGAAGATCTCGGCAGACGCTTTCACCGACGAGCAGACCGGTGCGCAGTTCTACAAGGTCGATGTCGATCTCGACCCTGGCGAAGAGGCGAAACTGGAGGGTCTCGAGCTCGTCGCCGGGATGCCGGTCGAGACGCATATCCAGACCGGCGAGCGCACGCCGCTCAACTACATCATGAAGCCGATGCTCGACTACATCAATCGCGCCGCGCGCGAGGAGTAAGCCCAGCTTCAGGCGCCACCGCGGATCTTCGCGGTCGGCGCCGCCCCCACCCCCAGCTTGACCGTTCTGGGGGCTTGACCGCTCCGGTTCCGCGACCACTTGGCGTATGAGCGAAGAGGGGGTCGTATGGACGGCAGCGAAGATCACACCCAAAGCACGGCCCAACTCGAGATCGAGATCCACCATGCCATCGGTCGCGTGCCCCAGGCCGACTGGGATGCCTGTGCGGCGCCCGAGGCCAGTGACGGCGGGCGCCCGGCAAATCCTTTCGTGACCCATGCCTTCTTGAAGGCTTTCGAGGACAGCGACAGCGCCACCACCTACACGGGCTGGGCGCCGCACCACATCGTGGGCAAGATCGCTGGCAAGGTGGTCGCCGTGATGCCGCTCTACCTCAAGGGCCACAGCCAAGGCGAGTACGTCTTCGATCACGCCTGGGCCAGCGCTTACAACCGCGCCGGCGGCGACTACTACCCCAAGTTCCAGTCCGCTGTCCCCTTTACCCCCGCATCCGGGCCGCGATTGCTGATCCGCCCGGACGCCCCGCTGTCGGCAGAGGCCCTGGGCGGTGCCCTGCTGAGCGCGGTCTGTCGCCTCACCGACGACAACGACCTGTCGTCGTTTCATATGACGTTCTGCTCGGAAGCGGATTGGCGCCTCGGCGGGGAAGTCGGGCTCCTACAGCGGACGGACCAGCAATTCCATTGGGAGAACGACGGCTACGAGGATTTCGACGGTTTTCTCGCGGCCCTGGCCTCCCGTAAGCGCAAGACCCTCCGGAAGGAGCGCGAGAAGGCGGTGGAGAACGGCATTGCCATCCATTGGCTCTCGGGCGATGCGCTCGAGCCCGCCCATTGGGACGCGTTCTGGCGGTTCTACCAGGACACGGGCATGCGCAAATGGGGCCGTCCCTATCTCACCCGCGCCTTCTTCGAGATTGCCCAGGAGCGGCTTCGCGAGCATCTGCTGTTGGTGATGTGCGAACGGGAGGGGCGTTGGATCGCCGGTGCGTTGAACGTGATCGGACGTCAGACGCTGTTCGGCCGGTACTGGGGCTGCACCGAGGAGCATCCCTGCCTGCATTTCGAGACCTGCTACTATCAGGCGATCGACTATGCCATTGCGCACGGGATGCAGCGGGTCGAGGCCGGGGCCCAGGGCGGGCACAAGCTGGCCCGAGGCTATGTTCCCCGCACGACTTATTCTCTCCACCATTTGAGCCATCCAGGGCTCCGAGCGGCGGTCGCGCGGTTTCTCGAAGCGGAGCGCGAGGCGGTTGATCGCGAGAACGAGGCCCTGCTCGAGATGACGCCCTTCAAGAAGGGCGGGTGAGGGCGCCGCGGCAGCGCACAGCGCCCAGAAGCCGGCGCTCAGCCCATCGCGGCGATCATCGCATCGGCGGTCGTCACCTCGGCCTGACCCGGATTGTCCTCGACAGCGATCCAGGCAACCGCGCCGTCCTTCACCAAAGCCGCAAAGCGTTTGGACCGGCCGATCAGCCCGACAACATCCGCCGAGAAGTCGAGCCCCAGCGCCTTGACGAAGGCGCCGGACGGATCGCCCAGCATCCGAATGCCGGCAGCCGCAGCGCCGGTGCTCTCGCCCCAAGCCCCCATAACGAAGGGATCATTGACCGACAGGCACGCGACCGCGTCGACACCCTTGGCCTTTAACGCGTCCATCTGCGCCACATAGCTCGGCACATGTGCGTTGTTGCAGGTGGGCGTGAACGCGCCGGGAACCCCGAACAAGGCCACGGTCTTGCCACCGAAAAGCTCGGCCACCGTCACCTGTGCCGGCCCGTCTGCGGTCATCTCCATAAGGCTGCCCTCCGGCAGCATCGCACCCGTCTCGATCATCGCTGGTCCTCCTCATCGCCTGCTGGGTCTGACATCGCCCCCCGTCTAGCCGATGTGCGGTCCCGAGAACAGCGCCCGCGGCCTCGAGCCTCTAGCGGGGGGCCATCCGGATGGCCCCGTCGAGCCGGAGCACGCAACCGTTCAGATAAGGCGTCTCGACAATCACCTGGGCCAGGCGGGCGAATTCGGATGGCTCGCCCAGCCGTGCCGGAAAGGGCACCTGACCCCCGAGGCTCGCGCGCACCTCGTCAGGCAACCCCGCGAGCATCGGCGTAGCGAAGAGCCCCGGGGCGATCGCCGCCACCCGAATGCCGTCGCGGGCGAGATCGCGCGCCGCCGGCAGAACGAGGGCCGCGACACCCCCCTTCGACGCGGCATAGGCCGCCTGACCGATCTGTCCCTCATAGGCGGCCACGGAGGCGGTGAGAACGGCGACCCCGCGCTCTGCGTCCGACCCGATGGCCGAGAGCGCCCGCATTCGGTCCGCCACGCCGGCCAGAACCCGCAGCGTGCCGGTGAGATTGACCGCGATCACCCGCTCGAAGAGAGCCATCGGATGAGCGCCCGCCGCGCCTGCCACCTTGGCTGCGGGCGCAATCCCGGCACATGCGACGAGGATCCGAGCCGCCCCCTGAGACGCCTCCGCCGTCGCGAGGGCAGCGTCCACGCTCGCATCGGAGGTGACATCCGTCTGAACGGCCGTGGCGCCGATCTCACTGGCCAGGGCCTCGGCGCCGGCAAGATCGAGGTCGAGCAACGCGACCGGCGCCCCGAGCGCTCTGAGCTGACGGGCTGTGGCGGCCCCCAGACCAGAGGCGCCCCCTGTGACCAGCGCCGGCGTGTCTGCCCCGATCTTCAAGCCTGACCCTCGACCGCATCCTGTTCGGCGACCTCGGGCCCCGCGCGGCCGATATGAAGCCGGGTATCGCCATAGCGCCGATCGTCGGCGGGCGCCAGCCACACCAGTTCCGGCGCCGGTTCGTCGGCCGCAAGCTCAAGCGCGACGACCGCCCCCGGTGCAATCCAGCCGCCACTTGCCGCGGAAGCCAGCGCCCGTGTTCCGAGCCCCGAGCGATAGGGCGGATCGGCAAACACCAGATCGAAGGGCGTTCCGCGGCACGGGCCCAGGCGGGTCGCGTCGCGCCGCCAAATCTTGGTCTCGCCGATCACCCCCAAGCGCTCCACATTCTCCCGGATCAGCGCCCGCGCCTTGGCGAAGTCATCGACGAAAACCGCCCGGGATGCGCCACGAGAGAGCGCCTCGAGCCCCAGCCCCCCGGTCCCGGCGAAAAGATCGAGCACCCGCGCGCCATCTACCGGCGGATACGCGCCGTGGGCCAGCAGATTGAACAGCGCCTCGCGGACCCGATCGGAGGTCGGCCGCAGATGGGCCGCCCCGCCTCCGTCGGCGCCGGGCCCGCTCAGCCGCTGCCCCGAAAACCGGCCGCCCACGATCCGCATACCCGCTCAGAGCACCCGGTCGAGGGCATCGATCAGCTGGCCGACTTCGCCCGCCGAGGTGTAGTGCACGAAGGAGAGCCGGAGAACCCCGTGATCGGGGTCACCGCCCATCGCACGGATCACCCGAGGCGCGTAGAAGTCCCCACCACCGGCCATGATCCGGTAACGTGCCAACTCCTCGGCCAGCGCCTCGCCGGGACGGGCGTGCAGCAGCGCGATCGTCGGCGCCCGGCGTTCGGCGTCGGTCGGGCCGAGGATGCGGATGTCGTTGCGCGCCCTCAGCCAATCGAGCAAGGGCGCAGCCACCCTGATCTCCGCGTGCCGCATCAGCGCGCGCACCCGCTCCGCGCGCCCGTCCGCCGCAGCATTGGTGGTGAAATGCCAGGCATGGAGGTCGTCGAGATAGTCGGCGATACCGGCAAGGGCCGCCACCTGGGCGTGGTCGGGCCCCGCAGGGACCAGCCGCTTGGTCAGCGATCCCGCGTTGAACCCGTGCCCCTCCACCGGCAAACGGCGGACCAGCTCGGGGCGTGCGACCATGATGCCTTGATGCGGGCCGTAGGTTTTGTAGGTCGAGAACAGATAGACATCGGCGCCGAGCGCCGCCACATCGGGCAGCCCATGGGGCGCCCAGGACACCCCGTCGACCACCGAGATCGCACCGGCAGCGTTTGCCATGGCGCATAGATCGGCGACAGGATTGCACTCGGCCACCATGTTGGAGCAATGGGGAAACGCCACAAGCAGCGTCTTCTACGAGAGCAACACGGCGAGGGCCGCCGGGTCCAGATGGCCCGTTTCGGGGTCGACGTGCCACTCCCGGATTGTCAGGCCGTCTTCGGCAAGGCGGCGCCAAGCGCCCGAATTCGCCTCGTGGTCCTGGTCCGTGACGACGATTTCCCGGCGGCTCTCACCGGATGAGGCCACCAGCCGCCGCACGGCTTGGGCAAGGACATAGACGTTTTGGGTCGTCGAGGGCCCCACATGGATCCAGTCGGGGCCGACGCCGAGCCAGTCGGCGAGCCGCGCACGTCCCTCGTCCATCCAGGCGCCGGCCCGACGCGCCGCAGGGTAAGGCGCATAGGGCTGGACCTTGGTGCGCGTGTAAAACTCGGTGAGCCGGCGGATCACCTGGTGGCACGGGTAGGAGCCGCCCGCATTCTCGAAGAACGCCCAGCCGGCGAGGCTCTCTTCCGAGAAGGCCGGGAATTGGCTGCGGACAAAGTTGAGGTCGAGCGAGGTCATGGTGAGCGGCTCCACGGCTGATGCGCTGTGTTTAAATCGAACATTGCCGGCTCCACCATAAGAAATTCAAATCTTGGCCGCCTGCCCCAATCGACGCCAAATTTTTGCCCAGGTTACGAGGCAGTTGCCAACCTGGATGTAGTGTTACGTGAGCCAGCATGTGGGGAGCTTACCAATGATGAACCTTCTGACACCGGGTGTCCGCGTGGACGTCCGTGCCGCGCCGCTTTGCCTGGCAGCGGTTCTGTGCCATGCGGCAATGCCGGCGCGCGCGGTGCCGCTTGTCTTCGATAAGCCTGTTCAGACGTCGACGGGGACCGCCTCGTTCAACAACTCGTCTTTCCCAGTGATCCAGGGGCTGACCGCGAGCTTCACCAATGTTGCGACCGAGAACGGCGTGACGGTCGATGCTCGGGTCACGGCAACTGTGAAGGCTGCGACCGATTTTGCGACTGTTGGCGACGGAACGGTCGGCCCCGCCGGCAGCGCGGGCTATCTGCCGAATTACACAGCCGGGGCCGCTGAGCCGAACGACGATCTCGGCTTCATCTATGACGGCAACAATGTGGGCGGCACTGAAACCGGGATCGTCGTGCTGTTCGAGTTCTTCAACGGCACCGGCCCCCTGTCGGGCTTGTTCACCACGCCGATCACGGTATCAGAGCTCGAATTTGCCATCTACGACGTGGACGGCGGCACCGACCAAACCGAGTTCTTCCGCGCGTTCAAGGCCGACGGGCTGGTCTCCTACCAATTGGGCGACACACCGCAGGCGGTGTCCGCCACCGATTTCGGCGCGGGCGTTCTCTTCGACGGTCCCGGCCGAAACTTCCCCGAAGACGACGCCTCGGGGGCTGCGATCTTGCGCTATTCCAACACCTCGCGCTTCACGCTCGACTTCGGCTCGAACTTCCTGACCGACGACGCGCGGGACGGCGTCGTCACGGCCTTCGACGGCAATCTGAGCCTGTTCGATCCCGACGACTTCCAACCGCCGGTCCCGGTGACCCAGGTTCCGCTGCCCGCGGGGCTCCCGCTCCTGCTGGCCGGGCTGGCCGGTCTCGGCTGGATGAGCCGACGCGCCCGCGGCTGAGGGGGCCGGCGAGGGCGGCGCAAGCCGCCCTTCCATCTTCGGGTCCTCTCGGCTCAGCGTGAGAGATCGACGACAACGCGGCCCTTGACCTCGCCTTTCAGGATCTTCGGCCCGAGCGCCGGCAGATCGTCGAGCTTCGCCGGCACGATCATCTCCTCGAGCTTGTCCATCGGCAGTTCTTTGGCGATCCGGTTCCAAGCCTTCACGCGGTCGGGCTGTGGACGCATGACCGAGTCGATCCCCAACAGGTTCACGCCGCGCAGCAAGAAGGGGATCACCGTCGCCGGAAGCCCGGCGCCTCCCGCAAGCCCGACGGCAGCAACCGACGCGCCGTATTTCATCTGGCCGAGCACCCGGGCCAGCATCGCGCCGCCAACCGCATCGACGCAGCCCGCCCAAGTCTCGCTCTCCAAGGGGCGCTTGACCGTCTCGGCCAGTTCCGCGCGGGGCACGATCTGGCTCGCCCCGAGGCCCTTCAGATAGGCTTCCGTCTCCGGCCGTCCGGTCACCGCCGCGACCTCGTAGCCCAAATTGGCGAGGATTGCCGTCGCGACCGAGCCGACGCCGCCCGCAGCGCCGGTCACCAAGACCGGCCCCTGCCCCGGCGCAAGCCCATGATCCTCGAGCGCCATGATGGCGAGCATCGCCGTAAAACCCGCGGTGCCCACCGCCATTGCGCGGCGGGTGTCGAGCCCCTCCGGCAGCGGGGTCAGCCATTTGGCCTTCACCCGCGCACGCTCGGCATAGCCGCCCCACCAGGCCTCGCCGACGCGCCAGCCCGTGAGCACGACTTGATCGCCCGGCGCAAAATCCGCCACCTCAGAAGCCCGCACGGTGCCCGCGAAGTCGATCCCCGGGACATGTGGATAGGTCCGCACCAACCCGCCGCCCCCGGTGAGGCAAAGCCCGTCTTTGTAGTTGAGCGTGGTGTGCGCGACATCTACGACCACCGCCTCGCCCGGAGCCTCCGGCAAGCGATCCTCCTCGATCTCTTCGATCCGCGTGGAGACGGTCTTGTCCTCGGCCTTGTCGACAATCAGCGCTCGGAATGGCATGGGTCCCTCCTGTGTCCTCTTGTCCCGAAAGAAGGGTCAGACAATTGGAGATTCGGCAAGCGCCTCGCGCCGCGGGCGTCGCGCGGAGGGGCGGATGACCAGACCGCAGGGCCCGGAAGCGGCACCGTCAGAGCGCCCGGACCAACGGCCCGCACCCGAGCGCATTGCCGGGGAGCTGCGGGCAATGATCCTCGACGGCGCCCTCGGCCCGGATCAACGATTGCCCGGCGAGCAAGAGCTGGCCGCCCGCTTCGGCGTCTCCCGGCCCACGCTTCGAGAAGCGCTGAAGCGGCTCGCGGCGCAGAATCTCATCAGAACCAAGCGCGGGGCCGCCGGCGGCAGCTTTGTCAGCCGGCTCGGCTGGGAGGATGCGCGCGAGGAGATCGCCGGTGCCGTCACCCGCCTCATCGGCATGGACCCGGTGCCGGCCGCCATGGTCGCAGAGGCCCGGCTGGCACTGCTGACCGCCTGCGCGCCGCTCGCCGCCGCGCGCCGCACCGAAGATCAACTTGCGCGGATGCGGGCGGAGATCGCGCTTCAGCGGGCGGAGGGGACAGGCGACCGGGAGTTTTGCGCCTCCGATGTCCGCTTCCACCGCTGCTTCGCCGAGGCGACGGGCAACGCCTTGCTCGCGCTCCAGACCGCTGGGGTGATCGACGCGATCCAGCCGCTGCTCAACCGCTTAACCTATCGCAGCCACGACCGGGCCGCGATCGCGCTGCGCCATGCGCGCATCGTGGCACGTCTGGCGCGGCGGGAGGTGCCTGGGTTGATCGATGAGCTCGCCGGGGCCAGCGCGGAAACCGCCCGGCTCGTGCGCGAGGCCCAGGCATTGCGGGCCAGACGGGACGGGGCATGACACCAAGGCGCGGCACGGCCCCGGGGCTGGGGCACAATCTGGGGCCCAGCCTCGATCCTGGACGGGGTTGGCGGCGCTATGCCTGGGCGCGGGCCAAGCGCGACGGTCTTCCCAAGGCGCCGATCGAGGCGGTCCGACGGCATGTGGCGCGCGCCGCGGCGCTCGGCCTGCCCTACCCCGACTATGCCGCAATCAGGCTAGGCACGGGACGGGATGTGGCCGCCCTGCTCTTTACCGGCGGCGCCCTGCTCTGCGCCTCGGGCGAGGCGCGTCAGGCCCGGCTGTCGCGACTGCCCCGCGCTGAACGGCTTTTGCTCGCCGGCCGTGGTGGCGCGGCTCATGCCCCGGCGGAGGCGCTCGGGATCGGCTTCGCCGCGCGCGGTCCGTTGCCGGAGCCGGAGACGAGCGAGGGCGCACGGCGCCGCGCTTTGCGGGCGGTGCTCGACCTGCCGCGCCTTCCAGGTGATGCGGTGGTGCTCATCGCGCCCTTGCCCCGGCAAAGGGCTTGGGCCGAGGCCGCACGGCTTGCCGGCTTCGTTCCCGCGACACGGTACTTCGGCGATGGCTGACCCGCGCCCGGCTCGGACTTGCCGCAGCACACGCCCCGTGCAAGAGAAGCGTGTCAGGACGCAAGGGGGCCGTCGCGGCCCGGGGGGGTGGCCATGCGACCAGCCGACGATATGAAAATCCTGGCGGGCAACGCCAATGTGCCGCTGGCGGAGGCGATCGCGCGACGCATCGCAGTCCATCAGGGCATCCAGTTCACGTTGACCTCGGCCCGGGTTGAGCGGTTCAACGACAGCGAGGTCTGGGTCGAGATCCACGACAATGTCCGGGGTGAGGACGTCTTCATCGTGCAGCCGACCTCGAAGCCGGCCAATGACAATCTCATGGAGCTGCTGATCATCACCGATGCGCTGAAGCGGTCCTCGGCCCGGCGCATCACCGCGGTGATCCCCTATTACGGCTATGCGCGGCAGGACCGGCGCACCCTGGCGCGGACACCGATCTCGGCAAAGCTCGTGGCCAATCTCCTCACCCATGCAGGCATCGATCGGGTGCTGACGATGGATCTGCATGCCGGGCAAATCCAGGGCTTCTTCGACATCCCGGTGGACAACCTCTATGCGGCGCCGGTTTTCGCTCTCGACATCAAGCATCAGCTCAAGGACTGCGACCGCCTTGTGGTGGTTTCCCCGGATGTGGGCGGCGTGGTGCGCGCCCGTGATCTCGCCAAGCGTTTGCATGCGGGGCTCGCCATCGTGGACAAGCGCCGCGCGCGCGCCGGCGAGGTCGAGGAGATGGTGTTGATCGGCGAGGTGAAGGGGCGCGCCTGCGTGATCGTCGACGATATGTGCGACACCGCGGGCACGCTGTGCAAAGCGGCGGAGCTCTTGAAGGCGGAGGGCGCCGAGGAGGTCCACGCCTACACCTCGCATGGCGTGATGTCCGGCCCGGCAACTGAGCGCATCGCCGCCTCGCAGCTGGAAAGCGTGGTGATTACCGACTCGATCGCGCCCACAGAGGCCGTGAAGGCCGTCGAGAAAATCCGGGTTATCTCGGTGGCACCGCTGTTCGCGCAATCGATCCTCAATGTGAGCAAGGATACCAGCGTCTCTTCGTTGTTCACCGAGGAGCAGATCGCCCCCCTTTACGAAGCGCAATACGGCGCGCCCTGAGGATGGAACCGGCGACGCTGCTATTTTACGGCGTGTGGATCGGTGGTTCTGGGCTCGCGGCGCTGATCGGCTGGCAACAGGGGCGTAACCCGCTCACATGTTTCGTCGCGAGCGTGGTGCTCACGCCTGTACTCGCAGTGCCGGGGCTTTTGCTCATAGGGCGCAAGGGCTGGAACAAGCGCCACCGGCGCGAGGACGACGATGGCCTCTGACAGGATCCGGCCAGCTGGCTCTTGCAGCCGCCGGCGTTTTGGCCTATCCACCCGATCTCCCGGCAGCGGCAGGTGTGCGAGATGAAGGCCGATATCCATCCCGAGTATCACGTGATCACGGTCAAGATGACCGACGGCACGCAGGTTCAGATGCGCTCGACTTACGGCAAGGAGGGCGACACGATCAATCTGGAGATCGACCCTTCGGTGCATCCGGCCTGGACCGGTGGTCAGCGCGTGGTCAACCAGGGCGGGCGCGTCTCCAAGTTCAAGAAGAAGTTCGAGGGCTTCGGCTTCTGATCTCCCGGGCGCGCGGCGCCCGATCTGCGGAGCATGTCCGAAATGGGCCAGCGCGCGCATGTCATCGTGCTCGGCAACGAGAAGGGCGGCTCGGGTAAGTCGACCACCGCGATGCACCTTCTCGTGGCACTTTTGCGCGACGGGCACGAGGTCGGCGCGCTCGACTTGGATCTGCGCCAGAAGTCGTTCTTTCGCTATATCGACAACCGAGAAGCTTACGGTCAGCGCCAGGGTCAGCCCCTGAAGCTGCCACGCCGCATTGTGCTCGCGCGCTCCGACAATCCGTTGCGAGACGAGGCTGCCGAAGAGGACAAGGCGGCCCTGTATGGCGCGATCGACGAACTTTCCGCCACCTGCGGCTTTGTCGTGATCGATACGCCTGGCGCGGTGAACCCGCTCACCCAGGCGGCCCATGCCGCGGCGGATATTTTGATAACGCCGATCAACGACAGCATGATCGATTTCGACCTTCTCGGCCGGGTCGAACCGGAGACCAACAAGGTGCTCGGGCCGTCGGTCTATGCGGAAATGGTCTGGGCCGCGCGCCAGCGCCGCGCTTCGGAGGGCCACGGGCCGCTCGATTGGGTGGTCCTGCGCAACCGAATGTCGACGCTCGACAGCCGAAACAAGCGCAAGGTGAGCGAGGTGCTGACCGAACTCGCCGACCGCATCAGGTTTCGTGTCGTGCCCGGGTTCTCCGAGCGGGTGATCTTCCGCGAGATGTTCCTCAACGGCTTGACCCTGCTCGATCTGCGTCAAGGCTTCATCAACCTGACGCTCAGCCATGTTGCGGCGCGGCAGGAAGTGCGCGAGATGGTCAAGGCGCTCGGCCTGCCCGGCGTCGGGCCGGTTAAGTGAGCGACGGCAAGCGAAGAGGATGCCATGCAAATCGTGATGATCGGGGCGGGCTATGTCGGACTCGTCTCAGGCGCATGCTTGTCCGATTTCGGCCACGAGGTTGTCTGCGTCGATACCAATGCGGAGAAGGTTGCCGAACTCCAGGCCGGCCGCGTGCCGATCTTCGAACCCGGGCTTGAGGATCTGCTGGCACGAAACCGGGCGGCGGGCCGGCTCTCCTTCACAACCGATCTGGGTCCGAGCGTCGCGGCGGCCGATGCGGTGTTTATCGCCGTCGGGACCCCCACGCGACGGGGCGACGGCCATGCGGATCTCTCCTATGTATATGCCGCGACCCGTCAGATCGCCCGCCAGTTGCAGGGCTACACCGTCGTCATCACCAAATCGACCGTGCCCGTGGGGACCAACCGCGAAGTCGCTCGGATCCTAGCCGAGGAAGCACCTCAGGCGGAGGTCGATGTGGCCTCAAACCCGGAGTTCCTGCGCGAAGGAGCGGCGATCGAGGATTTCATGCGGCCGGATCGGGTCGTTTGGGGTGTGACTTCCGAGCGCGCCAAGGCGGTGCTCAACGAGATCTACCGCCCGCTCAACTTGCGCGAGACCCCGGTGCTTTTTACCGATCTCGAAAGCGCGGAGATGATCAAATACGCCGCCAACGCCTTCCTCGCCACCAAGATCACCTTCATCAACGAGGTGGCCGATCTCTGCGAGCGCACCGGCGCAGACGTCCAACAGGTGGCGAAGGGCATCGGGCTCGACGGCCGGATCGGCGCCAAGTTCCTGCATCCGGGTCCTGGCTATGGCGGCTCCTGCTTTCCCAAGGACACCTCGGCGCTTGCGCAAACCGGGCGGAACAACGCGAGCCCGATGCGCATCGTCGAGACGGTCATCGAGGTCAATGCCAGCCGAAAGCGGGCAATGGTCGAACGCATCCTGATGGCAATGGACGACAAGCTGGCTGGCAAACGGCTGGCCGTGCTCGGCGTCACCTTCAAGCCCAACACCGACGACATGCGCGAGGCCCCATCGCTCGTCATTGTCCCGGCCTTGATCGGGGCGGGCGCTGAGGTCAGGGTCTGCGATCCCGAGGGCCGCAAGGAAGGCGAGGCGCTCCTGCCGGGCGTCGTTTGGGAGCCGGACCCCTATCGGGCGGCACAGGACGCTGATGCGTTGATCATCCTCACCGAGTGGAACGAATTCCGCGCCCTCGACCTCAAGCGGCTCAAAGAAACCATGCGCGGGACCGTTATGGTCGACTTGCGCAACATCTACCGGCCGGCGGAGGCACGCGCTGCGGGCTTCGTGTACAGCTCGGTCGGTCGCAGCTGAGCCCGTCCCTCCCGGAGGCGCGGCGTTCAGTCAAGTGGACGGAGGGGAGCGTCTAGGTAGGGTGACACTGCCCTGCCCCCCTTTCTGCGCGCTGCTGCGCGCCCGCGAAGCCGGAGTCCCGACCCATGAGCGACCTCATCGATCTCGTCCGAGATTTGCGCACCCGCACCCTCCCCGAAGGCATCGCTTCCGGCGATGTCAGCGAAGATAGCATTGTCCTGTGGACCCGCACGACGGCACTCGGCGATGTGACCTTCACCGTCTTCGACGAAAGTGGCCTGCTGCCCCGCAAGGTGGCTGAGATGACCGTCGAAGCCACGGACCCCGAGATCCCGGTCAAGGTGGTGGTCGAGGGCCTCGAGCCGGGCACCGCCTACAGCTACACAGTGAAGGACGCAAGCCGCGCCAGCCTGACGGGTGAATTCACCACCGCCCATGCAGCGGGGTATAACGGGCTGCGTTTCGGGGTCACCGGCGACTGGCGCGGCGATCTCAATCCTTATTCCGGCATTGCGAATATGGATGAGCGCGAGCTCGATTTCGCCGTGCTCCTCGGCGACACCGTCTATCACGATATCCCGAGCCTCGCTGGCCTGGCGACGACGGAGATCGACGGCATGCGCGCCAAGTACCGGGAGGTCTATGGCAGCCGCGCCGGCGAAAACTTCTGGGCCGATGCCAAAGCGTCGACCCCTGTTTTCGCCACGATCGACGACCATGAGGTGTTCGACAACTTCGCCGGAGGCGCCACCGCCGACACCGAGGACCGCGTGCCCGAGGTTACCGGCTTCGTTAACGACACCGTGGCCTTTGAAAACGGCCTTCAGGTGTTTCAGGAATACCATCCGATCGAGGATGTCTTTTACGGTTTCAACGACGATCCCCGGTTCTCCCAGGAGCGCCAGCTTTACCGGACGCAGAATTTCGGCGACGACGCGGCGATTTTCATCCTCGACCAGCGCAGCTTCCGCGACACCCAGATCGACAGCCCCGAACCGGACGACGATCCCGCCTTCGACGACCCCGAGATCCAGGCCTATCTGCAAGAGAGCTTCGATCCTTCGCGCACTCTTCTGGGCCGAACCCAGCTCAACCAGGTAAAGGCGGACCTGCTCGCCGCCGAAGAGGACGGCATCACTTGGAAATTCGTGAACACCCCCGAGCCCATCCAGGATTTCGGCGAGTTCAGCACGGATGCCTGGGGCGGCTACGAAGCCGAGCGGACCGACCTTCTGAACTTCATCGAAGATAACGACATCGACAACGTCGTGTTCATCGCGGCGGATATCCACGGCACCTTCGTCAACAACATCTACAACCGCCAAGGGCCGAATGCAGAGCTGACCCCGACCGGGATGTGGGAGATCACCACCGGCTCCGTCGGCTTCTGGCCCGGCGCAGGGGCGACCGCCATCGGGCTCGGGACGCTCGACGGAGACGTCTCCTTTTCGGACGCGTTCGAGTTCCTCAGCCTGCCGACAGTGCCGGATATGGACGATGTCGTCGACGACCGCGACGATTTCGTTAAGGCGTTCTACAACGAGCAGCGCCTCGCACCGCTTGGTCTCGATCCGCTGGGCCTGGACGACAATTTGCCCGAGGCGGACGGGCTGATCGATGCGGAACTCCTGCAGGGCGATTGGGTCGCGGCCAATTCCTTCGGTTGGACCGAGTTCGAGATCGACGCGCAGACCCAGGACCTCACCGTCACCACCTGGGGCGTGCCGGAATACACGACCGTGGGGGCAATCTTCACGCCGTTCCGCGTGTCTGCGCTGGAGCCTGAAATCTTCTCGCAATTCGTCGTGTCGCCCGAGCTCGATTTGGCATAAACTCACGTCGATAGCGCCAAAGGACACATGCCATGATCTTCCTGAAACGCCTCGCTTTACCGATCGCCGCCGCGGCGGCTTTCTTCGCCTTCGATCTGCGTGTGGCGGAACTGCCGTCCGAGATGGCCGGTGAAACCGCCCGCAGCCAGGTCACTCTGAGCCTGGGCTCCCAGGCCGAAGCCTCACCCTATCGCCGCTCGGTGCGCCGGACCGCGCGGCGCACGGCCCGCCGCACCACGGCGCGCCAGAACTACATCCGCAGCCTCCCGGGGGGCTGCGCGCTGCGGGGCGCCTATCACTATTGCGGCGGTGTCTACTACCAGCCGGTGGTGCAAGGCGGCGCGACCGTTTACGTTGTCGTCTACCCGTGAGCTTGGGCTTTCGGGCGATGGCCGCCAAAGCGGGTCTCAGCTGCCTCGCCCTTACGGTGCTGCTCGGCCTTTCGGCTGGGCACGCGCGGGCGGTGGATATCCTGGCGGCCTGTGGCGCTGACGTGATCACCTATTGCCGGGCCATCACCCCTGGCGACGGCCGCGTGATTGCCTGCCTCTACGCGCATGAAGACCAAGTCTCGCCCCGTTGCGATGCCGCGATCGGCGACATGGCAGACCTGATGGGCCGTCTCTTCGTCCAGCTTCGGGCCGTCTATCAGGAATGCGGCGACGATATCCGAGCGGTCTGCGGAACAACCGGACTGGGCGAGGGCCAGCTTCTCAGTTGCCTGGACGAAGAGCGCAACAGCCTCTCGGCGTCCTGCATCGCGGTTCTCGACACCGTCCCGTTGCCACAAAGCCGCGACTGACAGGCCAGAAGCCCGGGCCCCGCACGGCCCAGGTCACCAGGATGCCGTAACGACAAGCCCCGCGGACACCGGACGGTTGCCGCGCGCGCTGGCGCGGATGACCGCCGGCAGCCCCGGCTCGCGAGCTTTGAGGTCGGTGCAGAGCGCGGGCCGGTCGAGCTCGACCTTGCCGCGGTTATCTTACGCGCGCGGGGTCTTGAGGGTCTTTGCGACGGACCGCGACGGCAACCGCGAGGAGGTCGATCTCGGTGGGCATCGGAGGGGTGCCCGTGAAGGAACGGCGGGCGCCTATGGGCGCGGGGGGAACGGTTCGCCGATGCCATCGACCGACGCGTTGACGCCGACGCGGCAGCCCGTGCGGTCCTTTAAGCCGGCTACTAGACGTGACATCGCGAATAGGTATCTCGGTGCATCGGCTGGCTGCCGGCGGCGCCGTCGATAGGCCTCTGGCTGAAGCCCGGGCCGAGATAGACGCCCCGGCGCCGCTCTCGAGCCGGACCCAGACACCCGCCGAGGCTGCTGGCAGAAGACGTGGTCGAGAAGAGCCTACCCCGGCGGGGCTACCCGTCTCAGCGGCACTGCCCGCGACGGATCGGCCCGATTTGCAACGACACCGCGCCACCGGAATGCAGGTTCGGGACCCACCGCATCGCCTGCCACCTCGCGCCCGAAGCGCTGATGGCCGACCCCTTCGAACCGGCAGCGCCGCCGCCGGAGAGCTAACCTCGCGCGCGGGCCTGTCGGAGATCGGGGCTGGCGCCAACGGCCTGCCTGTGACCCTATCGGCGGGTGGGAAAAGCCAAAGGGGGCTGCGAGCGGTGACACGGACAGAAGACGGGAAGGATCACCCGCTCGAACTGGCGGCACAGCGGCTCGAAGGCGCACCCGCACCGGCTTCGGCGGACGAGGCATCGATGCTACTTGCCGCGCTCGGCTATGCGGGAGCCGACCAGCAGCCCCAACTTCTGGCCAACCGCCTCGCATTGCTCCGGCTTGGTGCCCGAATGGGCGATGTTTTCCGTTTGCCCAGCGAACTGGCGCCTGGTCTTGTGGCGATGGGCGCGCGGTCGCCGGAGGCGGGCGGGCCGGGCTTCGCAGGTCGCGGCTTAACCCTTGCCGAGGCGTTCGAAAGCTGCATGGGCGAGGCGGCGGAGTATCTCAGTTTCCTGCGCCAACCGGGGGACCCGCGGGTGAGCCCCGCCGACGACACCGTCGGCGCTTGGCTGATGACCGATGGTGCGGCCTGCCGTCTTCCGGCCGCCGACCTGTTCCGCGATCCCAATACCGGGAAGGGCGCGCGTTCGGGCGGGACGGGCGCGGGTCCCGACCGGGACAGCGCCGCGCGGGCTGCCGTCCTCGAGGCCATCGAGCGCGACGCCGTGGCGCGGTGGTGGCGGGACGACCAGCCCGCCCGAGAGATCCCCGAGGCGGAGGCGGTGGCGCTCGGAGCGACAGCCCGGCTGGCGACGCTCCGCGCCGGCGTTGCGCGCCGCAGCTGGCTCATCGAACTCACACCGGACCATGGACTTCCAGTGGTGGCCGCGCTGTCGAGTTCGGCAGACGGGACCGGCGTCGTCGCAGGCTTCGCCGCACGCCCCAGGCTCGCGCAAGCGGCCCTCGCGGCGCTTCTCGAGCTTTGCCAGATGGAGGTCGCCCAACATCTAGCTGTGCGACGCTGCACCACAGCCGGCGAGGCGGCGCTGTCACCGGGCGAGCAAATCTGGCTGGCCCGCCATCGCCATTTGTCGACCGATGCCTTCCCCAAGTTCCGCGGTGGTCCCGGCAAGCCCCGCGCTCGGGAGATGACCCCAATCGCCTCGGCCTCAGAGATCGCCCATCGGCTCGCCGAAACCGGGGCTTGCGCGCGCGCTGCGGAGATCACGCAAGCGGAGATCGGGGTGCCGGTGGTGCGCGTTTTGATCGAGGGATTTCAGGATATGGGCGACGTCGCGACGCTGGACTCCACGGACTTGGCGCGTATTGCTCCTATTTGAGACGAAGAGAAGCAGCTCCGCGAGGATGACGGCAGAGTCGATGGCCACCTTCCTGCGTGATCGCGACCAAAGCGTCACGGCGACCTCGGGCAATGGGGCCGTCATTGTTTCGCTCTTCGGGGGGTGCAGCGTCACCAATTCGGATGGCCAGGAGATCGACCTCCAATCGCGCAAGGGGCGCGCGGTGATTGCCTATCTTGCCGCGACCCCGGGGAGCAGCGCCACCCGAGAGACGCTGGCGACGCTGCTTTGGAGCAACAGCCCGGAAAGCTCGGCCCGTACCTCGCTGAGACAATGCGTCCGCCAAATCAGAAAGGCCTTCGACGACGCCGGCATCTCGGCCTTGAAGACCACGCGGGATCTCGTCTCGCTCGCCCCCGATCTTACGGTGCTCGACCTCACGGAGCGCCGGGCGGAGCTCGAGATCGAGCCGCCGGCCCCGATCCTGCTCGATCCCGGCCTCCACCCCATGCGGCTGCTCGAGGGCTTCGAGGATCTCGACGAGGGGTTCACCGCCTGGATCCGCGTCCTGCGCCAACACTGGGAAGACCGCTATCTTCGGTTTCTGCGCCGCCGGCTCCTCTGCGGTGAGCCGAAGGCAGCGGAGGCGGCCCGGCTGATCCTCGCGGTAGATGCCACCCATGAGGAAGCGCACCGGGCGCTGATCCGCGCGAGCGCCGAGGCGGGAAATCTGGCGGCCGCGCTGCGCCAGTACGAAACCCTCTGGGTTCTCCTTGACGAAGACTATGACATCGAGCCCGACCAGGAGACCCAAGAACTGATCGCCGAGATCAAAGCCGGCGAGTTTCGGCCACCGAGCACCGCAGTGGCTACCGTGCCGGCCGTGATCGGGGCCGAGACCGTCGGGCCACCTGCCACCATCCTTCCCCGGTCCCCGGTCATCGGCGTCTGGTCCTTCATGCGTGCGGGACCTTGGACCCAGGACGGGTATTTGATCGAAGGCTTTCGGCGAGACCTGATCGCAGCCCTCGTGCGGTTTCGCGAGTGGGTGGTGATCGAGGGCGGCGCGAGCCTGGGCGAGATGACCGGAGCAGAGTTGCCCGATTATGCCGTGGAGGGGTCGTTCTATGAAGAGGGCGGGGATGTCCACCTGGTCATCACGCTGCGCGACACGGTCCGGAGCCATTACATCTGGAGCGAACGGGTCGAACTCTCTCTAGAGAGCTGGTTCAGCGTGCGCCGGCAGCTTGTGCGCAAGATTGCGATGTCGCTGAACATCTATCTCTCCGTCGACGAAATGCGAAAGGGTTTGGGGTCGGAGGACGAGGCGCGCCGGGTCTATGCGCGCTGGCTTGCCGCCCAGGAGCTGAGCGCCCGCTGGCGACCGCAGGACGAACTCGCGGCGGAGCGGGAATTCCGCCAGCTGATCCGCGAGGCGCCGAGCTTCGCACCGGCCTATTCGAGCCTGGTGCAGATTATAAACGCGCGCCATCACGTGTTCCCCGGGCATCGGCGGTCCGACGCCCAGCATGCCGAGGCGCTCGAACTCGCCCGGCGTGCCGTGGAGCACGACCCGCTCGACAGCCGAACCCAACTCTGCCTCGCCTGGTCCTATGCGATGAGCGCGATGTATCCTCAGGCCGCAATGAGTTACCGGCTGAGCTACCGGCTGAACGATAACGACCCCTGGACCCTGGTGTCTTGCGCCCTCGGGCTCGCCTATTGCGATGCGATCCCCGAGGCGCTCGAACTAGAGGCCCAAGCACAGCAGGCGGGGCTCGATCTTTCGCCGCTCCACTGGGCCTATCGCGCCGGGGTGCGGTTCATCAGCGGGGATTTCCGGGGCTGCGTGGAAGCGGCCGATCTCGCAGAGGATGCGACGTTCTATATCGGGGGGTGGAAAGCGTCGTCGCTGGCCAATCTGGGGGATCTCGATGCGGCGCGAACCGAGGCCGAGCGCTTCACCGAGCTTGTGGGTGCCCACTGGTTCGGGCCAGAGGATCCGTGCCCGGAAGCGATCGCAGCTTGGTTTTTGGAGGCGTTTCCGATCCGCAACCGCGCCGTCTGGGGGGCCCTGCGCGACGGGCTGCGCCGCGCAGGGCTTGCATGCCCGAGCTGATCACTTGCAGTGGGCGAAGGTATAGTCGGCAATCCGGCGGTAGAGCATGTCCTCATACTGCCGGTTCAGCGGGCTCGTGCCGATAAACTGCTCGTAGAACGACAGACCCGGATAGGTGGTGTCCTGCAAGGTCGCGGTGCCGTCGGCAATCCGCGCCTCGACCGCTTTCAAATCGGCCAGCGACTGTTCGACCAGCTCCTTGAGCGGCAAGCGGATGTAGTAGGTGAAGCTGCCATCCGCCGCGGCTTCCGGCATGATGAAGACGACATTGGTGACGTTGTCGGGGAAGTCGACGAGCTCGGCCATATCGGCCTTGAACGCGGCGACGTCCTTGACCGCCCCGCTGCCATCGAGTTCCGGCAGGGAACTTTTGTCCTTGGTCCACCCGACGATTTTCTCACCGAGTTCCTTTTGCTTGCCCGGCTTGGGGCTCACGCGTTTTACTTCCATGTCAATACTCCCTCGATCATGGTTTGTAGTCAAACGAGTGGGACGATGTCGAAGCCGTAAGGCTCCGCCAATTCCCTATTGGCGAGGAGGAAGCGAAAAAGCCCCGGGATGTCGGCCACGGCATCGAGACCGGTCTGCGCTTCCCAGTGGCTGGCGATCGTATCGTCCTCCAAATAAATCTCCGTCCCGGCGAGGGCATGGGCGAAGGTTTCGGCCAAGATGACCGAGCCGAGATAACCCAGATGAGCGCCATCGGCACGGTGCTCGGCCTCGAAGAGCACATAGAAGGGCAGCGGCGGATCCGCGGCGATCGCCGCGATCTCCTCCTCCCGGAAGTCGGTCACGCCGTTCTTAAGCCAGGCCGCGATCTCGGCTTCCAACCCATGCCCGCTGTCCGCGCCCAACGCGTCGCGGGCGTCGTCGCCGAAGACCTCCCGGATCTGATCGGCCAACGAACTCGCCGTGCGGACCCCCATCTCGACAGCGCTGACGAGGTCGCGATAGGGCAACCCCTTGCCATAGCCGTCGCCCCGCAGGTTCATCGGGGTCATCGCTTCGGCCACGGTCGGCCGCAGGCGGCGGCTGGGTTGCGGCGTCGGCAGCGGCACGCCCGTATCGGTGGTCATGTCCGAGGGGAACTCGAAAAACTTCGACCAGCGGATCAACCATTCGGAGACGAGCGGAAAGTCGGGCTTCGTGCCGCTGGAAGTGAGGTTGAGCAGCTCTTCGAGGCGCGACTCGAAGGCCGTATCGGTGTCCGGAAACACGCTCAACTCATAGCGCTCCCGCACCATCGCATGGCCCATGCGGAATGCACCATGGCTGAACTCCACGGGCATGCGCCGGTCGGACGCGTCGTCGAACCGGCAGGTCCAGGGCTGAGCGCCAGAGGCATAAGCGGCATGCACCTTTGGGTGCAGGAGGCGCTTCAGATAATCCTCCCGAATGATCCGCCGCCAAACCCGGACCAGGAGTTTGCGCGCGACCCGGAAGACGCGGGGGCGGTTCCGCGCGGTGAGCCGACGCGGATCGCCGTCCGGCAATGTCGTGCCATCGGCCAGCAGTCGGTTCGCCAGAACATTGTGAGCGATGTGGAACAGCACGAGCAGCTGCGAGATCACCAGATTGTCGTCATTGCGCGGATCGGCGATCAGCGCCGTGCGCGCCTTGGGTTTCTCGCCGATATAGACCGCGTCATTGGTGAAGGCGCGCTCTTGGAGCCGTTCGGCCTCGGCGTTCGGCGCGACGCCGTCCTGTCCGAAGGCGGCATCGAAGTCGGGGCTCATCACACGGGCGATGTCCCGCAAGGGCCAGCCGCTCCGCTCGGCCAGATTGGCATGCATGGCCCGGCCGAGGCGCAGCGTGATGCGCGCGGTGTCCGCATAGGTCTCGAGCGCATAGACATGGGGCGTGATCTCCGGCCCACCGCCATAGACCGTTTCCAGCAAGAGCCGCTCTGTCCGGTGGTTGCGCAACAGCTCCGGATTGATCCGTGCATTGGCGAGTGACGTCTCTGACATCACCATGTCATGGGCGATCAGCTGACCCAGATACGTGTAACCCGCCGGGATGTCGGGATTAAACTCGGGCTCGTCCGCAGGGCGCGCTTCGCCCATTCGCTTGGCCAGTTTGCTGAGCAGCTTGCGGGTGTTTGCCCGCCGTTCGTAGTCGCTCGTCGCATCGCCATCGCCGCAGCGACACAGCGGCCCGTCCCCACCGAGATGCCGAAAATGAACCGATCTATGGCCAAGCGAAGCCCCTGTTGACACGCTCTCCAGATCGGCACCATCGAAGGGGCAGGTGCGCCCCACACCGCCATGACTGTACATACCGTCCCCCGTCACACTGATGAAAATATTGCTAACGAACCGAGCGTGATCCGAACGTGAATCTGCGCGAGGGGCCGCGCCTTCGCATTGCCGATTGGACTCACGGACGGCTCACGACAGGGGGCTTAAGCGTGTTTGTGGGCGGGGTGCTGCACCCTCTGAGCAAAGCGATACGATGCGATATGGCGGGCATGATCGGGCGGATCATCCAAAAGAGCATCGACGGGACCGACGACTTTGACCCGGACTGGGTCCCGGCCGACCATGTCTCGCGCGATGATTGGCAACTGATTGCCGAAGAGACGGTGCTGCGTGTGCGGCGGATGACCGGCCGCCCTGCCTTCGGGGTCAGCGAGGCCGAAGTCTCCGTGCACTACCACAAGCCCGTCGACGCGTTCGCCGGTCTCGTGCTCGAGCGTCTGGGCATCTCACGCTTCTGAGGCTTGGCCTGCGCGTCCCGCGCCGATCGCAATCACGCGCGCCTAACGCAGCGAGGTGCAGCTTGGCCATCGGGGGAGCAACCCCGCCCAAAGCGGCGCGAACGGAACAGTTGAGGGACGAGAGGATGATCTTTCTGAACAAGCATGGGCGTACCGCAGTGCCGGACGGCACGACTGACGCCTACGGAGCCGATGGCGCGATGCCGGTTTCCCAAGCCTGCGGCTACACCGAGGGTGGAGCCTATGGTTCACCGGAATTCGGCCCGTTCGATTATTTTTTCCGCGAAGCGCCGGATTTGCCGCACAGCCCTGGTACCACCGCGCGCCTCGATGCGCTTGCCGATGCGATGGTGGAGCAAGATCCAGAGGAGGCGGACGACTCGCGCATCCCGCCGGTCATCACCTATTTGGGTCAGTTCATCGACCATGACATCACGGCCAACACCGACCGCGAGGTTGGTCTCTCGGTGATCGATGTGCCGGAGGTTGCGCCGATGGATCGGGCCACCGTCGTCCAGGGTATCGGCAATCTGCGGGCAGGCGCGCTCAATCTCGACAGCCTCTATGGCGGCGGGCCGATCCAGGGGCCGTTCTCGGAGCGGATGGCCGAGGCGCTGCGCTTCCCCCCGGACCGGGCCAAGCTGTGGGTCGGCACCTTGAGCGAAACCGGCTTCGGCTCGGTGCCGCTGCCCAACGATCCGGCGGGGGACCTCCTGCGGCTCGGTCGGATCCTGCGCGAGCCGCATCGGGTTTTCACCGAAGATGAGATCAAGGCGCTCCCGGCACCGCTGCGGGAGATGTTCGTCAATGCCGACGGCACCTTGCGGATCCAACGGGCGATCATCGGCGATCCGCGGAACGATGAGAACTTGGCGCTGTCGCAGCTCCATTTGGCCTTCGTGCGCTTCCACAATCGCGTTGTCGACGAGGCCGGGCAACACCTGGCCGACACCCACGATCGCGAGGCCGTCTTCGCCTGGGCCCGCCGAATGGTAACCTGGGTCTACCAGTGGATCGTGCTGCACGAATATTTGCCGACGATCTGCGACCCCGACACCGTGGCGGATGTGATGGCCCGCGGCGCGCCCCTCTACTCTGCCTTCCGGGCGCGGGTTCAGGCGCCGCGGCCCGACCTCATGCCGATGCCGCTTGAATTCTCCGTTGCCGCGTTCCGCTTCGGCCATTCGATGGTGCGCGCAACCTACGACTGGAACCGCTTCTTCGGCCGCGCGGTGCCTGGGATTACACCCTTCACACCGGGCGCGACGATGGCGCAGCTCTTCGAATTCACGGGCGGCGCGCCCGTGCCGATGCCGCTGCCGGACGCGAGCGGGTCGACGGATCGGTTGCCCACCCAATGGCCGGTGGAATGGGACCGCTTCGCCCGACCGGTCACCCAAGCCTTCCCCGACCGCGCCGCGCGCCGCATCGACACGCTGCTCGCCCTGCCGCTCAGCGACCTGGCCAATGAGGGCGAACCCGGGATCTTGCGTCACCTCGCCCGGCGCAATCTCCGCCGCGGACACCGGCTCAATATCCCGAGCGCCCAGGCCTGCCTCGAGGGCGTGAACGGCTTGCTCGGGGCCGATATGCCGATGCTCACGGTGGATGATCTGTGCAGCCATCCGGCGACCGGCGAAGCACTCCGAGCGGGCGGCTTTGTTTCTGCGACCCCGCTTTGGTTTTACGTGCTCAAGGAGGCGGAGATCCTCGGCAGTGGCGGGCGCCTTGGCCCGCTGGGCAGCCGCCTCGTCGCGGAGACCCTGGTCGGGCTCGCCGTGCATGACCCTACGAGCTTCTGGAACCAGGCGGGCAGCGACGCCAATGGCCGCTGGCATCCCCAGGACGGCGTCCGACCCACAGGCGCCCCGATCATCGGCATTGCAGGGCTTCTCCACGCGGCCGGCGTTCTCTGAGGCGGCAGGCTTCGGGCTCGGCGGCTCCCAGACCAGCGGCCTGGGGGCCGGCTTTGCGTCACGCACAGAAGCGTGCCAAGCTTCAGCCTGCTCTGTCGGAAGCCAGCCTTGTCGGGAGGACGTCTTGATGCCCCGGATCTCACGACGCCGCAGCGTTCTTGCCCTCGCCAGTCTTCTGGTCGGGAGCCTTCTCGCCGACAAAGCCGCGGCCGGGTCGCCCCCTGCTGTGCGCCCTGTCAGCGGTTTCGCGATCGAGCGGTATCTCGGCACCTGGCATGAAATCGCAGCAATCCCGACCAGTTTCCAAAAAGACTGTGTGGCTGAGACCACCGCGACCTATGCGCTGGCCGAGGACGGCGACGACCTCGTCGTGTTGAACGGCTGCCTCGAGGCCGACGGCACGCGCGCCACCGCCGAGGGCCGCGCAAGATTTACCGGGCCGCGCGACACCGGCGCGCTTGAAGTGACCTTTGTGCAGCTCTTCGGGCTTTGGCTTTGGCCGCTCGCGGGCGACTACATCGTCATCGGGCTCGGCGAGGACTATCGCTGGGCGGCAATCGGGCACCCCTCGCGCGATTTCGGCTGGATCCTCGCCCGGAGCAAGACGCTCGAGCCTCAGAGATTAGGTCGGATCGAGGCGCTCTTTCGGGAAGCGGGCTACGACAGCTGCCGCCTTTTGCTGTCGCCGCGGACCCCCGGCGCGCCCAGGCCTCCGCTCTGCGCCCTGCCCTGAGGCGGGCGTCCGGGTCAGCTCGACCCCGGCGGCCCGAAAGCCGGCGTCCCCTCGGCGGCTGCGCCCGACAGCCAATGCGGGAGGCGGCGGCAGGGGGGCACAATCGGTGGTCTTTGACCGGGAGGGAAACGTCAGGGTTTTGGTCCCTGACGCCCCGCCAGCGGACCGTCACTGCCGAGTTGGTCACGGTCTCTTTCGCGGAGGGGGTGGAGGGCTCCTGCACCCGACGGCGTCGCTATGCGCCAGCGTGCAGATGTCATCGTCTTATAGGACAGGAGCCGGCTGGTCAGATGGAAGAGCAGCTGGCCGCCGGTCTGGGCGAAGGGCAGGTAGCCGAGCTCGTCGAGCACGAGGAAGTCGAGGCGGCAGAGCCGGTTGGCCATGCGCCCCTGGTTGCCGCCACGGGCTTCGGCCTCGAGCTTGTTCACGAGATCGACGACGTTGAAGAGATCCGAAATGACCATGCGAGCGTTCTTCGATATCTCTCCATCACGGCAGAGCAGGCCCTGGAGGATAGAT